>CAZTGJ010000083.1:0-11953 GCA_964613025.1 uncultured Thermoplasmata archaeon
GTATCGTCGGTTGGGCGTACGCGTAATCCTCGTTACGGTCGTTTTTCCCCCTCCCCCTTGTTCCGATGCAATGCTTCATTTCCATCCCCCCCCCTCCCCCCCCCCCACCCCCCCCCAAGTAGTAACCAAGTATTATTAATGCCCGTAATCGTATAATTTTGAAAATGTTCTCTCCGGACCATAGCTCCTCTATTGATTATTCCCGGATGAGCAGCACAAGGAATAAATACCAAATGTTGCCATGAAATCTGGTATGACCTGTACTTCCCGGAGTCCGGTTTTTCCTTTCAGATCGTGCGGATGCCGAACTATCGTTTTAGTCGTCTTCTCCTTGCTTTTTGCTTTATACCTTCTCATGGGGATCGGAGATAATACAGTCAATGCTGAGGTTGATTTCCAGCAAAAAGGAGGATTCGGGGGATGTTACAAGGGTGTTCATTATGACGGTCAATACCTCTATGCAACACATTATCAGGGCATGAGCATCTTCGACATATCCGATCCGGCACATCCCGAGGAGATAGGCTTTATTCTTACAACGGGTGCGGCATACGGGCTCTGGGTGGAAGGGGAATACGCCTACATCGGCAATGGATACGAGAGTCTGGTGATCGTTGATATCAGTGACAGAACCGATCCCGTGATCGTTGGAGAGGTGGACAATGAATGGTTTGCCGGCGGAGTGACCGTGGATGGTGACTTTGCCTACCTTGCCGACGGATACTTCCAGGCCCAGAACGAAGGAGGTCTGCTCATCTTCGATGTAAGTGATAAGACCGATCCGACATTCGAGAGCAAGCTTGTTACAAACGGGGGTCCGAACGAGGTCGTTGTTGAAGGAGATTATGCGTATGTTGCAGATGGCCAGGGGGGTCTGGTGATCGTTGATATCAGTGATAAGGGGAATCCACAACTGGAAGGATTCTTTGATACGAGCTATGCCTGTGACCTTGCAGTGCGGGGTAACTATGCGTATGTGGCGGATCGTTCTGGTGGATTGGTCATCATTGACATAACCTACACTCAGTTCCCTGTTCAGGCTGGAAGCTACGATACCGAGGGAGAGGCATGGGGTATCGACCTTGTGGGGGATTATGCGTACATTGCAGACGAGGAACACGGTCTGGTCATCATCGATGTCTCCAACCCCAATGTCCCGGTGGAAGTGGGAAATATGACCACCGGTGATCTGGCCATGAAGGTAGTGGTGGCTGATGATATCGCATACATTGCTGATAATACCAATGGCCTGTTCATAGCAGAGGTGGCTGAGGTAACTGATCCCGAGGAGATCGGTCACTTCGACACAGCCGGGTTCATCGGGGATGTAACATTGCATGGAGGATATGCATTCGTGTGTGACGGACATCGTCTTTTCATTCTGGATGTGTTGGGGGTGGATAATCTCTACTATCCTGAATTGGTTGGATTTTACGATACTGGGCTCCATGACTCGTCATTCATTTCCCAGGTTGTGATTGAAGGGGATTATGCCTATATGACAAACGGGGAGCAGGGACTCATTATCCTGGATGTGAGCGATCCTCAACATCCGGAATTCATTGGCCGATTCGATAGCTCTGGCAACGCAACAGGGGTTGATTTGGATGGGAACTACGCGTTTATTGCTGATAGGGAGAACGGTCTGGTCATTGTTGATATCAGTGACAAAACGAATCCGCTTGAAGTCGGACATAACGATACGGAGGACTGGGCGCGGGTCGTGGTAGTGGAAGGCGATTATGCTTATGTGGGCGACCGATTCAATGGGCTGTTGATCTATGATGTGACGGATCGGAGTACTCCGGAGATCATCGGCCATTTTGATACAGACGGTCATGTCACGGGTATCGCGATCTCGGGGGATTATGCCTATCTCTCCGACGGGGACAACGGTCTGGTCATCCTTGATATCAGTGATAAAACCAATCCTCAGCAGGTCGGTGATCATCCCACTGAAGGATGGTCCATGCTGGCGGTCACAGTAATTGGTAATCATGCACTCCTGGGGGACAATACCAACGGCGTGGTGATCCTGAACATCACCGATCCTACAGATCCCGAGGTGGAGGGTCATTACGATACCCCCGATACTTCAAGCACCATCGCACTTTCGGGAGAGTATGCCTTGGTTGCCGACCGATACAATGGTCTGGTCATAGGAGAGGTTACCGGTCTCGTTCCAGAAACTCCTGTGGCAATCATTTCCTCCATATCCCCAGATCCTGCATATACCACGGATACGGTGACTTTTCGCGGTGAGGCTATGTGGGGGACCGGGGAGTATGACACCTTTGTGTGGAGCAGTTCCATTGACGGGGTATTGTATAATGGTTCTCAACCTGAATTTGAAACCGATGGGCTGAGCATAGGAGATCATATCATTACATTTCGACTGCGGGATACATCAGGTAAATGGAGTGCACCGGTTGACGGATCACTTTCAGTCATGGCCCGGCCAATGGTGACTGTTGATTCTCCTCAGAACGAAAGCGAGGTATCAGGTCTTGTCGAGATTAGGGGAAGTGCATCAGACGAAGATGGAACTGTGGAACTGGTGGAGGTCAGTTTTGACGGTGAAACATGGTACGAGACACAGGGAACCGATGACTGGCAGTACAACTGGGATACCTCTCAGGTGGACGATGGTGTGTATGACATTAAGATCAGAGCATGGGATGATCACCAGAACACAGGATCATTTTTCCTTGAGCTGGAGGTAGCCAATGAGGATACCACATACATAATGGGGAGGATAACTGACCGTTCCTCTGGGGATCCGGTGGAGGGAGCCGAGGTCCTTCTTTCCGGGGGATTGGATTACAGTGGGGAAACAACGGAAGACGGTGCCTATCGCATCGATTGTGAACCCGGTGAGTATTCCTTGATCGTGCGGCATGAGGATTTCAACAAACTTCGGGCCGATGTGGTCATTGAAACCGGAAAGAATACATTTGACGGTGAACTCATTATACTGACGGCCATAGACGGATTCGTGACCGAGGGGAGCGGGAAGGGGGGCGGCGACCCCGTTGAGGGAGCCGAGATCAGCCTTATGGGGGAAAATGAATATTCCACCCAGTCCGATGAGGACGGATACTATTATCTTGAGTGTGAACCCGGAGATTATGATCTCGTTGTCACCGCAGAAGATTTCCGGACCTATGACGACAGCTTGACAATCAGTGAAGGTTCAACCACCATCGATGTTGTTCTTGTTCCCGATTCAGTGGATATGAATGAACCTCCGAGAGTATATATTACTAGCCCGCTCAATGGTACAACGTTTTCGGGTATCCTCATGATCCAGGGTACGGCTTCCGATGAGGATGGCAGTATTACCCAGGTGGAGATTTCTCTGCAAGGTGGATCATGGATACGTGTCCAGGGTACGGATAACTGGTACTATGAATGGGAATCAGGGTCCTTCGATGATGGAGAGTACGTGCTTTCGATCCGATCCTTCGACGGAGAGGACTATTCCGGGGAAACCAAACTCACAGTATCATTACAAAAAGGGGATTCTGATGATGGGGACGATGATAAAACCGTAATCTTGGCAGTGGGGATTTCAGTAGTGATCATCATCGGATTGTTCGCCGGAGGAATGTTCTTCATGAGGACATCCGGGGGAGAGATGGATCAAGGAAGTGGCAGGGGTTCAGGAGGCAACCGATGTCCAGCCTGCGAAGGTGAGGGCCAGTATTCTGATGAATACGATGACTTCTATTGCTGGCAGTGCGGAGATTATTTTGATGAGTTATCCTGATCCTGATACTTGGGAAGCACGGAAAGCGTCTGGTATCCCCCACTGAGGTTTTTGCATGAAAATCCATGCTGCATGAGAATCCTGCATGCAACATAACTTCGATACCCCGTGGTACAATAAGCGATATAGGTCTTTTCCTTATCAATTTCCGTGAGCCGCGACCTCAGTTCGTCAACCGGTATGTTTATCGAACCCTCCAATAAACCGAATATATCTTGCTCCTGGCTCGATCGTACATCGAGAAGGATATGGGTCGATCTGTCCAGTCCATCGAGCTGATCCCAGTTGACGGTCTCAAGATCCTTTCTCAGCATGTTGCTGGCAACAAAACCGGCCATGTTAACCGGATCTTTTGCTGAGGAGTAGGGTGGAGCATATGCTAGCTCGAGCTCCTCGAGATCGAAGACGGACATCTCGCTATGGATTGCAGTTGCCAGAACGTCGATACGTTTATCCACCCCTTCCCCACCCACAATCTGGGCTCCCAGGATTTTCCCATCCCTGGGAGAAAAGAGAAGTTTAATTGACATCTGCTCACTCCCTGGATAATATTCCGCATGGGAGATGGGATGTGTGAACGAGGTACGGTATGGAATCCTCCTCGCTTTCAGAAGCTTCTCACTGTTCCCTGTATGGGCTACCGTAAGATCGAATACTTTGAGAATGGCTGTGCCCTTGGTTCCGCGATAGGACGATGCTCTCCCGAAGATATTGTCTGCTGCGATCCGGGCCTGTCTGTTTGCCGGGCCAGCTAAGGGGATCAATGATGGTCTCCCTGAGATGAAATCGCTGACCTCCACGGCATCCCCCACTGCATATATGTCAGGATCCGAAGTTCTCATAAACTCATCGGTTCTTATTCCACCATGTCTTCCAAGCAAAACGCCGGCATTTCTGGCAAGCTGAGTTTCCGGACGTACTCCAATGGAAAGAATAACCATGTCCGCGGTCAACTCACTTCCCATCTGTGTGGTGATCTTCGTTTTTCCCCGAACCTTCGAGAACGAGCTTACCCCTTCCCCCAGCAGGAGGGTTATCTTCTTGCTCCGGAGATGGGTGTGGACGATTTCCGCCATTTCCGGATCCAGGGGTGGAAGTACCTGGTCCAGCATTTCAACGATCGTGACCTTAAAACCCAATGATCCCAGGTTTTCTGCCATCTCCAACCCGATGAATCCTCCTCCAACGATGACAGCGGATTTTGGTTTCTTTTTTTTAATGAATTCCTCGATTCCGACCGTATCCGGAATATTCCGCATGGTGAAGATAGTCTCCAGATCGATGCCTGGAAACGGCGGTCGTACAGGTTCGGCACCTGGGGAAAGGAGAAGTTTATCATAGCTTTCCTGGTACACCTCATCGGTTTCCAGGTTCCTCACGGAAATCTTTCTTTCCCTTGGATGGATCTCCACAACTTCCTGGCGTGTCCGGACATCGATATTGAATCGGGACCTGAGTTTCTCGGGTGTGGTCACCAGAAGTGCACTTCTCTGTTTGATCTCCCTACCGATGTAATAGGGGAGCCCACAGTTGGCAAAGGAAATGTGTTCTCCTCGTTCGAAAAGGATGATTTCTGAAAATTCATCCAGACGTCGTGCACGGGCCGCCGCTGTAGCTCCTCCGGCAACCCCGCCAACGATGAGCAACTTCATGGTCATGATATCCAATTCTCCTTCGAATAAATAAATTTTTTATGGGCGAGGGTTATTACGTGAACCAGCTTCCCTTTCACCCTTTCCATCGGTTCCATACGTATCCCGTTTCGCTTCTTCTTCATTTCCCCCCTTTCTTTGCACTCCCCCACTTCCACCCCCTCCAATTCTACTTCTTCCCCCCCACTCCCCTCTCATTAATGCGCATCAAACCCGAAATAATAATAAACTCTGTCTGTGGTTCTATTGTCATGTATCCCCCGATCAGGTCCGCTCTTGACCTCGAAAAGATCCGCTCACCTGCAGCGGGGATGTTGATCGAACAGCTTCAGAAAATCATTAAAGCACAAATGCAGATCATGTTCGGGAATGCCTGTGAGATGACCCTCATTAATCCTGTGATCCCTGAGAAGGAACATGAAACACTGAAAGACAGAAAATTCCTAAAGAAGGTCCCAAAAGATTTCATGGCGATGGACGAGAGAGAATTCTGCAGCATTGTGTGCACCATTGAACGAATTGATAAAAAGACCAAAAAGATTCATCGTCTCGATGAACGGACCTGCCGGGTGATCTACGCCCATCTGCTGAGAGAGATATTGGTGACAGCAATGCAACATGAGGGCCTGTATCAGAAATTCATGTTGAAGACAACGAAGAAAAACCTTGACGGCTGGCAGGAACTATCCCAGCGGATCGGAAACTTCACATCCTATTCCAAGGCCAGAATAAACATGATCAATGACAGGATTGAGAGGCTGCTGAGGGAGGATTGTTATTATGATGGTTCCCTTCCCGATAATCTTGCTGGCGCCTCCTTTCAGTCCGGTACTGATCCCGCCGTTCAGAAAGAACCCTGGAAGCCGAAGCATGAGAGAATGCACGTTCCCCCTCCGCTGAAGGACCCAGGAGGGATCACCAAGTCCTCAGATAAGGACGAGATGTGGTCATCTGAACAGAATAATGACGTTATCTCATCTTCCTTGAGTGAGGAGGATGCCCTGTCCCTACAGACACTTTCCCCTCCTTCTCCCCCCTTTCCCCCCCCTTCTTCTCCTCCTTCTACTTCCCTTTCTCCCTCTCCGACCTCTATCCTTTCCCCTCATCATCCTTCTCTTTCTCCTACAAACGCCGAAGAAGAACCTGAAGAGATTTACTCTGGAACTGGAGGTTCCAAAGATCCGATGATCCCACCCGCTTCATTGAATAGTGATCGTATTGAGAACACTCGGGACACTCCTGTGATAAATTCAATTCCAATGGACAGAAATACCAAATGTGATCCCTCTTATCCTCCGGAATTCGAGAACACAACCAAGAAGTTCTCTCCTGATCACTCTATCGATTCCCGGGAAACTATTCTCCCGCCCCCGACACCCAGTAATGCGAAGAGTCTCTCGGACCGGAGGGACCATGCAAAGGCCCTCATCGACCTTGCACATTCCTGCGAAAAGGATGGTGATGCCTCCCGCACCTTGAAGACCTATCATCGAGCACTTCACATATATGAGATCCTGGAGGAGTTGGAGGAGACTAGTAACACCTTGCTTGCTATCGCCAGCATCCATATTCGTATTGGAGAATTCGATAAGGCCATGTCCCGATACGAGGAGGCTCTCGTTATTGAGGAAGAGTTGGAGGATCCCGACGGAGTTGCAACAGTTCAGAGCAAGATCGACGCACTGAAGAAAGGCATGGAACATGAGTGATGTGATCAGATCCTTATTACAAGATTCTCCAGATCCATATGATTAGAGCAGAAAAACACATGATAAGAATTGCCATTGTATAATCGTTGAGGGAAATGCCAGCTTCATTGGTGGTAGGTAGTTAGACATTTTGTAATCCAAATACGGGGAAAGATTCATCTGAGTGGTATAATGTATTCATAAGAAATTGTTAACATGAGTGATCCATATGACCGGAGTGAACGAGGGAATGGAAGCGATCAAGAAGGCCATCCAGATGGAGAAGGACGGCAGGGCATTCTATATGAACGCCGCAACTCAGACAACCAGCCCATTGGGTGTGTTGTTATTTCAGAATCTTGCAGCCGATGAGCTCATACATCTCGAAACCTTTCAGAAGATCTTCGAGAAGCAGGTGAGTAAGAGTGAGTGGGATGATCTGGTGCATGCAAGTAAGAAATATGCCAATCTCACGGTATTTCCCAAGGACCTCAGATCCTCGGAAGGTGCCAGTCCAGCTTCTGACGAACTGGACGCCCTGAATATTGCCAAGGATGCGGAGAAGAAGGCCATCGAGTTCTACGGCAGGATCCTGAATGAGACCCAGGATCCCATGGTAAAGGATATCCTGAACGAGATCATCCAGCAGGAAAAGAACCATTATTTCATTCTCAGCGAGGAGTTCACCTACCTCAGTAACACGGGAACCTGGTACGAAATGGATTATCTCGGCTGATAATCCTCTGATTCAGATTTTACCCCTCCCCCCACCACCCCCTACCCCCTCTATAACAATTCATATCTGTTTGAAAGTGTGGTGGTGGTAAAAAATTATCATTAATATCATTTCTAGTATTATTCCATTATTGATCATGATTGTGGGGAAAAATTCATTTGAGTGAAGGAATGTTGCTGTAACGAAATAGTATCCGAGTGATTCATATGACCGGAGTGAACGAGGAAATGGAAGCGATCAAGAAGGCCATCCAGATGGAGAAGGACGGCAGAGCTTTTTATCTGAAAGCCGCTGCCCAGACTTCCAGTGAGATGGGGGTATCAATCTTCGAGAGTCTTGCTGCAGACGAGCTGATGCATCTCGACACCTTTCAGAAGATCTTCGAAAATACGGTAGGGAAAAATGAGTGGGAGGAGCTGGTGAATACCAGCAAGAAATATGCCAACCTCACGGTCTTTCCCAAGGACCTTAATTCAGCGAAAGGAGGTTCTCCCGACACCAACGAGCTCGATGCATTGAGCATAGCAATGGATGCGGAGAAGCATGCTGTTGATTTCTATGGCGGCATACTGAAAGAGACCGAAGATCCTATGGTTCGGGATATCCTTGAGGAGATCATTCAGCAGGAAAAGAATCACTATATGCTCCTGAACGAGGAATTCACCCATCTCAGCAGTACCGGGCATTGGTACGAATTGGATCCTCTCGGCGGTTGATCGCTTCATTCTCCAGATTTATTGTGATGTTCGCTAGATCTTTTCTTGGTATTCCGGACTCTACAATTCCTCACTCATTCCACCACTTTCGGTTGAAAGAATTCGGTATCTGTGCGGTAGAGATACTAATTCCATCCAAATTTTCCTGGTACCTGTTTTCGTTATAAACAGTGTTAAATATAAGATTGAAGGAAATGATTCCATGACGAGCGAAAACATTGACCCGCGTGTTCGAGGCCTGTCAAGCCTTATCGGTAACACTCCCTTACTGGCGATCCGTTTTAATTATCAAGGCCAACAGCGGGTGATCTATGCTAAAGCTGAAAATCTGAACATGACCGGAAGCATCAAGGACCGGATGGCCTTCCATATTATCAAGCAAGGATATATGCGCGGGGCTCTTAAACCCGGGTATACTATCATCGAAGCAACCAGTGGGAACACCGGAATAAGCTTCTCGGCAATTGGCCGGGCATTGGGGCATCCGGTGTGCATCTTCATGCCTGATTGGATGAGCAAGGAAAGAATAGCCCTGATCAGGAGTCTCGGAGCGGAGATCGTACTTGTGTCAAAGGAGGAAGGGGGATTCCTTGGGAGTATCGAAATGGCAGAGAAACGTGCTGCTTCAATGGAAGATGCCTTTCTTCCCCGCCAGTTCACAAACGAGGATAATGTCGATGCTCACTATCAGAATACAGGCCCTGAAATTTGGTACCAGCTCGGGTTTCGCGGGGTGAAGCCCGATGCATTCGTTGCCGGAGTGGGAACGGGAGGGACCATCATGGGTACAGGTTGTTTCCTTAGAGAGAAGTTCCCGCACATCCGAATCCATCCTCTCGAACCTTCCAATTCTCCGACCCTAACAACCGGACGTAAAGTGGGCAAGCACAGGATCCAGGGAATTTCCGATGAGTTTATTCCCGAGATCCTTGATCTGAACGATCTCGACGAGGTCCTGAATGTCGATGATGGTGATGCAATAATCATGGCTCAGAGACTTTCCTCTGAACTGGGGATGGGTGTGGGAATATCATCCGGTGCAAATTTCCTTGGAGCACTTCATGTTCAGAATGAAATGGGGATGGGTACGGTTGTGGTAACGGTTTTCCCGGATGACAATAAGAAATATCTGAGTACGGATCTGCTCAAGGAGGAGCCGGTCAAAGAAGGATTCATGGCTCCTGATGTCGAGCTTCTCGGATTTCGCGCTCTCAAACGGGTATGCCATACCTGCTGTGATCCCATCGAATGTACAATCGCTGAGTCCTCTGAAAGCATTATTCAGGCCAAGTTACCCCACTGTCCGCGCCGGGAGTGATTAATCTCTGCTGTGTATGGGGATTTTCACCTTTTGCGTTTTTTCTTGCTTGACTGCCCCCTCCCCCCCTGTCGTTTTCTTCGTTCTCTCCTTCCCCCCTCCACCGCTTCCTCTTAATAACTCCCTCACCTTCCTGCTTCCCCTCACTCTTCCCCTGGCTTACCTCTTATCTTCCCCCCACTCCCACCCCCCCACTATAAAGAGTAATTGCACATCATCACCAATACATTTTCATATGAGATTTTCTATTTGCCACTGAGCGCATGCCAACGGAATTTACAGAACGTGTCATAGGAATAATACGATCCATACCCGAAGGAAGGGTCATGAGCTACGGAAGTGTGGCGAGGGTGGCAGGCAATCCCGGGGGTACACGGCAGGTAGTTCGGATCCTGCATTCATGCTCTGAAACATATGATCTTCCATGGCATCGGGTGGTGAATTCAAAGGGAATAACTGCCTTTCGTGAGCAGGATCGATTACTGCGGGAGGAAGGTGTACTGGTGAGTGAGAACGGAGAGATTGACCTCGAAGCATATCTCTGGGATCCAACACAAACGAAATGTGCTTCAATCCGGCAGTCCCACGGAAAACCATAAAGTGAAGAACAGAAACCCTTTTGCAAGAGGTAATCAGGGAAAGATGGTACCATGAATATCAACGAAGAGATACTCGATCAGATAAAAGAGCAACTGAACAAGATCAACGCCGCTCCATTTTTTCTATGCATCAGCGGAAGCGATAACTACGGGTTCGCCTCGGAAAATAACAGTGATGTGGATATCCGGGGTGCCTACTATTTCAGGAATCCAAAGGAGATGTTCAACCTCCCTATCGAGCGGCAGCTCACCAAGGAAGGGGAGTTTATGTTCGAGGGGATGAAGTACGAATGGCAGCTTCCATCCGTCTTCGGTTAAGGGATATATTTCGCAAATATTATATGTCATAGGGTGTGATATGCATTCTCCTATGTTTCTGAAATCGAATGTGATTTCCGCATTTTGGTAACATGAGTAATCCGGAAAAGCCCTATGGATAAAGGATCTTCACAATTATTCGAGAAGATGGCTATTGAAGGGCATTATTGCCCATTAAAACGCTTAACCGAAGACACATGGGCAGCTTCATGAGGTGCTCAAGTTCTTCAGGCTTACCGGGAAATCCAACATGAACATGTTCGACTGGATAAATTCCAATGACTGGATTGTGTACCCTCCCGAATTCTTCGAACTCACAGCTTCGGACGTCAGAGAGTTCAGCATGGGGCTCATAAACCAAAATCTCGTGAATCACGCACTGGGCTGGACGAAGCATATGTTCAACGACGACTGGACAAATCCTAAAAAGATTCTCCACTCCCTCCGCCCACTGATGACCGTTTTGCATTACATAGAATCCGGAGTCTTCGAAACCAATATTCAGACTCTCGTCAAGCAGGAGGGTTTGGAAAAATATGCCACACTTATCCTCACCCTGATCGATATGAAGAAGCGGAGAACCAATACAAATAAGGTCGTTAAGATTCATTCTATCAGGGCCTATGAGGAACTTGAAGCACTCATCAAAGAGAACAGACACAAGATTCCCGAACATCCTGATCCCGAATATGGTGTCAAGGAGATGGTAACGGATATCAGGCTCAAGACGCTCAGCCATTTTCATAATTTGGAATAATTAAGGAAAGATAATTGTCTGTAATAATAGTAAATAAAACCATAAAATAAAACGAAAAAGTAAAACGAAAATATGGAATTTGATAAGGAACGTATACCCATGATTGTCAAGCTGAAGGAACTGCACAGGGAAGAACTCCTTGAATTCCTCAAGCGGGACGAGGACTACAACCTTTATATGATTGGAGACATCGAAAACTACGGGTTCGATAAGGATTACCAGGATGTCTGGGGTACATTCAGAGATGGTGTACTCACCTCGGTTCTCCTCCGGTACTACATCTTCTTCATGTATTATTCTCCCTGCGATGAGAATGTGAATGGATATATTGAGGTCATGAAAAGGTATAACACCGATTTTCGCCAAGTGTTTAATTCTGGTAATTGAACCTTGATCAAGG
>CAZTGJ010000084.1:0-11882 GCA_964613025.1 uncultured Thermoplasmata archaeon
GTTTGAATTAGACCCTTGAACGAGAGAAGTTGTCGCCGAAGGCGACTTTCTTGTTGCGTTATTGTAATATGTGAAAATCAGAAATTACCTTCTTTCCAGAAGAGGTCCTCATCATTTCTTTCATCCAGAATTTTCAACAATCTCAGATCGATATATTCATCGAATGTTGGCAAACTTCCCCATCATCACCGGGTTGCTTCCCACTCCCGGGTTCTGTCCATCCGTACCTCCCGTTTTCCCACAATGTTCTGTGAATGTGATTATGAAAAATAGTATATATAGTATTGATATAAGCATCCCGATCCTTGCAATCCTCTCTAGGTGTTCTTCTTGTTCAATCATGAAGATCATTTCTTGAGATTGTGATCCTTCAACGAACCTCCTTTTTTTAAAACGATTGGAAACCTGTCTTGACCTATTTGTTAACACGCAACACGATATTTCAAACAGTGGGAATAACGTTCTGATATATTCTGTGACGGGGCGGGGGAGGGGGGGGGCAGGACGTGCTTCATTCAGATTCGATGACCAGTGAGGAAAATGAATTCGTAATCGCATGCTCGTTCCCTGAACGTAAAAACATAAATAGTGAGTTCGAAACGAAGTAATTAATCACGTGAGTAGACCGCTATTCACCTTTCAGTCAACTATCAACATCAGCTTATTAGTCGATCAATCGAGAGTCAACAACATAACGACACGAGGTAAGAACATGGTAGCTATTTGTTTCATTGCGGTGATCATAATCGTGGTCATCATCTTTCTGATCTGGTTCTTCAGCTTCTACAACAAGATCATCAGGAATGAGAACAGGATCGACGAATCATGGGCCCAAATAGACGTTCAGCTCAAACGACGGGCTGATCTCATCCCCAATCTACTGGAGTCGGTGAAAGGGTACATGAAGCATGAGAAGGAGGTTCTTGAGAGCGTGACCAAGGCACGTACCTCCCTTCTGAACGCGGGAACCCCCCAGGAGAGCATCGATTCGGACAATATGCTGACCGGGGCTCTCAAGACCCTCTTCGCTGTATCAGAGAACTATCCCGATCTTAAAGCGAACACCAATTTCCTGAATCTGCAGGACGAGTTGGCCCATACCGAGAACAAGGTGGCCTACGCTCGCCAGCACTACAACGAGTCTGTGCTGAACTTCAATAATACTGTAGAGACCTTTCCAGGTGTGATATTCGCGAAGATGATGAACAAGTCCGAACACCCCATGCTGGAGATTCCGGCAGAGGATAGGGAACTCCCGAAAGTGTCCTTCGAATGAGGATGCGCATTACGACTGAGTCCATGCCTTTTGAAACTGGGTGACATAATGTCAGCGCCAATGCAGATCGAGGATCACATCAGGAAGAACAAGCAGGATACCCTGATCATTTGCATATTCATGCTCCTTCTCCTCTTTTGCGTGATCTTCGCACTTGGTGTGGTGATGGGAGCTCCACCCTTCCTTTCCTTCTTTCTCGGGCTCCCTCTCTCCATGATCTACATCTACACTACCTACAACTTCTCGGTGAGCAGCGTGCTGAAAGCTTCGAAAGCCAGACCGGCCAATACGAGGGTCCGACAGGAGAAGCTGCTGATTTACAAGGTTGAGGAGATGGCTATTGCCGCGGGTCTTCCACGTCCCAAGGTCTATGTGCAGGATTCCCAGGATATCAATGCCTTTGCTACGGGAAGGAAGCCTGAAGAAGCCATCATCTGTTGCACCACCGGTGCTCTTGACCTGCTGGACGAGGAAGAACTCGAAGGGGTAATGGCCCACGAGATGAGCCATATCAAGAATCATGACATATTGGTCGCTACGGTGACAGTAGGTGTCGTTGGTGCCATCGCCCTCATGGCGGAGATCATTCTCAGAGTATTATGGTGGGGCGGTAGGGGAAAGCGGGACGTTCATCCTGCTCTACTGATCGCTGCATTTGTTTTGCTGATACTATCACCTATCCTGTCCCGACTCACTTATCTATGGATCTCCAGAAAGCGGGAGTATCTTGCGGATGCCAACGGAGCTTACCTGACAAGGAATCCCGACGGGTTAGCCCGGGCCCTGGAAAAGATCAAAGCGGATCTACCCGATGATCCAAAGGGTTCAAAAACCGTTGCCCCGCTTTACATTTCAAATCCCTTCAAACGATCTCTGAGGAACTCCATCTGGTCCACCCATCCTCCCATCGACGAGCGAATCAAACGGCTCAGGGCAATGTAATACTATCATTCTTGAAGAAGTATTACTCACGAATGCACACTCTATTCAGGGATCTGGAAGAGTCCATCCTCACACCTGAAGAACCGGATCGTCTCCCCTGACTTGAGGGGACGGGGGGTCAGCACTGTCACTGTTTTAAATGACATGGGATCCAGTACCTGAGCCTCTCCATCACCGGTACTCACAACCACAGCCTCCACCGTATCACCATGAACGCGTCTCAGTTTTTCGATCTCCTTTTCCGCGATATTCCTCCTTATTTCAGTGCTCAGGTCCATAATGGTTGCGGATTTCTCGGTAATTTTTTCAAGAAGGTGGATGGAATCAATCTCCTTGTGACGAACAAAATCTCCTTTTCTGAGGTCAAGCAAACGGACGAGATAGGTCGATCGATAGATGTCCTTTCCATCCTTTCTCCCGGCAAGTGAGTGGGATTCCTGGTAATGGGATCCAAAGTGATGCTGAAGGTCACGGGCGAGTTCTTTTCCAATGCTCTTGTCCCCTATGTAGAAATCCAATCCCTTGTGGATCTCATCGATGTGCGAGATGAAGGCATTCTCTGCCGTCGAATGTTCTATCTTTTCCTGGACATGGACCACTGCATACTCCAGTTCTTCTGTGGTGAGGGATCGCTTGCCTCCACGAAATTGAATGATGGCCTCGAAATAATTCCCGGACTGCCTGCTGCATCGGTTGCATACCCCATAGGTTACCCGAAGCTCGCAGGAATATTCCTGTTTGAATTCGAGTCCAAGATGCTCAACATCGGCCTGAACTCCAAGGTACATGAGATAATCATCCCGCTCATCCCGATGTATGGTGAGGTCGAACACTTTTGCATCATCCACAACACTCATGTTTTCCCGCACGATCTCCTGAATCCCCTTCTTCCACTCCATCACCCTCTGATTTGAACTGACATTGATCATATAGCTGCAGCTCGAACAGATCTTCATCTTCAGTACCTTCGGCAGTTTCGAGGGGCTCACCGAAGAGCGATAGCATTCCTCACACATGTGGTGGTAATCACCCCCGGGGCCACCACACTTCAAGCATACTTCACTCATGGTTCTCACTGATCACCTGCAGACCCTTCCCATTCATCCGGTATCAAATGTCGTCCTGTTTTTTCATTTCTCTCCGGGCATCTCCCATTCTACGGATTCGTCCGTGGGCGTCAGCTCCCCGATGAATCCGAACTTCCGTTTGAGGTAGAGCCAGGATCCGGTGAGTCCCAGTACCAGGAGAAGCATGAGACTTACTCCTGTTTCTGCCGAGAGTTCAAAACCATTATCGCCTCCGTCCTTATCCCTGAGAACATACCAGTTCTGGTTTATGTACACCTTACCCTCAAAATACTGGGATGAAGGTTCCTCGAACCAGAAACCATCATAGGGGATCCTTGGTCTTTCCTTTGCGTTCAGGCGGTAATCCATGTTCACTTGGTATTCGATACGTGTTCCTTTTCCAATAAGGAGATCCCAGAACACGCCACCGACCCCATATGCATATCCGCTGGTATCAAAGGTCCAGTTTCGACCCTTGGCATTCTCAAAGGGCGCCTGCGTGAAATCAATCCGTATCATCACTATCTGTTCATGAGCAGGAACCAGGCGGGATATGATATCGGGGATATTGAAATCCTCGGGATAATCATATTCCCCATCCTCATCAACATCTATCCGCAGGATAAGCACACCGTAACTGCCTTCCGGCAAATCGGTTATCCCTTCGTAATCGAGATATAAGGAAAAATAGGTGAGGATTATCACCAGTTCTTCGGTATCCCATGGGATGAACACACTGTGTGTCTGATCCGATGTGGGAACCGTGTCATCATAGATCGAGGATTGGTCCGCCAGTGGTTTATCCGTGTCAACGAACTCTCCGGCCCAGGAATGTGATATGCGATCGGTACTCTTTCTATATTGACCTTCTCTGATGACCCCGGAATATCCCTTGTAGGCATCCCATACGGTCACCTCGGGATAATCCAGAACACCATCTCCATCGGGATCCCTCAGGTGCTGCAATTTCAGGGCCAGGGCAACAGCCCGTTTTGCGTTCACCAGACCGTATCCCTGGGCATAGTCGAATGTTCGCTCATCCAGTCCTATCCGTGAGGAACCATTATCCGTGGGAACACCATTGTTTGCCTGAGGATCGATCATACCTGCAGTGAGTTTGAGGATGAGTTCGCTTTCATGGATCCGTGCATCATCGAAAATGTACGGACCCCCGTCAAAGTTCCCGGCATTCTCCTCCACTACTATGGGAAGCTCTCCCTCATAGTCCTCTTCTGTATTTGACATGGTCATGGATGGGCATGCCTGCCAGAGGAGTGCTACAAGACCCGCCACATGGGGAGTGGCCATGCTGGTCCCCGAGATCGCAATATAAAACGGATCCTTCTCGTCCCGGGTGAGGTCCTGGAGACCTACACCGGCACCAATCATGGTTGCTCTTGCCGAGGCGCTCCAGATGCGGACACCGGGTGCGGCGATGTCAGGCCAGGTCTCCACCTTTGTCTTATCCCCCCGCGAGGAGAAGGTGGCAAGGCCATCTCCGTTTCGGGTGCTTGCAGCCACTGCTATGGCTGCCGGAACCTTGGCAAAGATGTTCACCGTATCTTCATGGCCATCGTGGTTGCTGGTCCCGTCATTGCCTGCGGCAAAGACCACGGAGACGTCATTCTCATGAACGATCCTGTTGATCATCTGGGCGGATGCATCATTCGGATCGAGACTGTCGAAGGGATATCCCGGTCCCCATGAATTGGTGACCACCCGGATATTTGCGGGGTTATCCCCGGGTAGCGAATGTTCGTATACCCACTCCAGACCGCTGTACTCATCAATGGTGGCAAAGAGTTCACCCATGCTCACTCCGATAAGCCAGGCTCCCGGGGCTATCCCCTGGATCCTTCCGGCCGAGGCCTGACCGTTTCCGGCAACTGTGCCCGCACAGTGGGTTCCGTGGCCCGACGTGGTGTCAGTGTTTTTGAAGGGGATGAAGGGTTCATCCGCAGTATTCTGGTCTTTCTTCACATTGAAGATCACCTTCTGGCCGGGTTGGGGACGTTCTCCATTTTCAATATCAACCGGGTTGTAATCCAGGTCCGGATGGGTTCCGTCGATCCCGGAATCCAGCACCACAATTGTCACCCCGGATCCATCGATTGGGTCCATCACCTCATTTCCGTCCCGTATCTGGCTCAGCCAGACATCCTGGGCTTCAAGGGTATACTTGGTCATGTTCATATAATATGTCATGGGGGCGTTGAATTCGATCCATCTGGTCCTTTCATATGAGGATAACTCTTCGATATCCTCTTTTGCCCCAGAAGCGAAAACTCCGGGGATCGCCGATAAGGTCCGTTTGATATCAAAATCATGCGAGCCCAGGTAAGCCAGATCCCGTCTGGTGACCTGATCCTCGAACTGGATGATGACCTCCACCACATCATGGTCCTCCGCAAGGGATAGGCGATGACGAAGCGCTGGATCGATCACCTCATAGTTGGGTGTCGAGGCCAAAGCCATGGCCGGGATAATCTGCAGTGCAATTGCAAGAATTATCAGCACTGCGCATTGTTTCTTAAACATACTCAAAGGTCGGTTTCACATGGTATTTATCTTTTATGCCGGCGACTGAACGACAATAATAATCGCATTTCTCTCTTAAAATATATCTTGATGATAACTGTATTAACCACAGGGGGGAGGGAAGGATCATTCACATATTTTCAGCCACCCTATATTCATCACACTGAGATTTTCTACTGAAGAAACAAACGACAACGGAAACTATATTAGGGAAAGTATGGTCCTTTCGGCCAGACCCATACATGGAGGCCATGGATGAAACCATCCCGTCGCATACCAGCAATTACCATCATACTCATCATCGCTGTCATGCCCCTTCTGTCACTTTCCTTTCTTCTGATTCCCCAGGCGTCTGCCGATAATGACTATCGGACCGTCAAAACAGGCGAATCAGTAAAGTACGGTATCGGGGGAGATCCTGAGGACACCTTTTCGATCGATTTTTCAATCTCGAACGGGAGCACTGCCGATCTATATATCATGACGAAAAATGAATACGAAACCAATTATGATGAGGGACGAGGTTTCAATACTACCTTTGAGCAGGAGCGCGTCGACCTCCTAAATGATGAAAAATGGACGAGGCCAGATGATCAGACCTACTATCTTGTCGTCGACAACAAAGATAATGCCCGCTCATCGGATGCTGTACCCGAGGGAAATATCACAGATTATGTAAACTATTTCAACGAGACACAGGTAGAAGAGTTCCTTGAAGATTTTTTTGATGCCGGTTCAAAAGTGTTGGTAGCCTGTTGCGCTGTCATCATCATCGTCATTATTGCAGTCATCTGGTTGGTCACAAGGAATAATAAGTCGGATACTGTTGTCATTCAGCAGCCACCTCGTTATCCCCCCGGACAGCCACCTATTCCTCCGCCTCCACCCCCGCCTGCTCCCCTGCAGGGTTCGGTTCCACCCCCGATCCCCGGACAACCCCCTGACCTACCCGATCGCAGACCCCCACAGCCCTAGAGGAGAAACAACGCATACACGAGGGAAACTCAATGAGCGGGGAAGAGGACACGATTACGAAAGAGGATATGGCCGGCAAACGGTCCCATCAACATGGAAAAATGACGGATGGAGTGAAAACCCTTCTTGGTGAACCTAAGCAGGCTATTGTGAAACTTGCAATCCCCATGATGCTTGCTATGACAGTTCAGACGATATACAATCTGGTGGATGCATTCTGGGTTTCCCTTCTGGGAGCGGATGAGCTGGCGGCAGTCGGATTTTTCTTCCCATTCTACATGTTGTCGATGGCCATTGGCATGGGGCTGGGTGTGGGGGGGGGCACAGCCATTTCGAGGAAGATCGGTGCAAAAGATAAGGCGGGAGCTGATAAGGTTGCCTCTCACACCATGGTAATATTGTTAATTGTGACAGTGTTTTATACCATATTCTTCATCGCTTTTATCGGGAGGATATTCGAGGGAATGGGAAGCGGTGATATCACAGATGAGGCAGTTACCTATGCAAGGATCATGTTCTCCGGATCATTCCTCTTCTTCTTCATGAATGTGGGGAACAACCTTCTGAGGAGCGAGGGAGATGCAAAGCGGGCGATGTATGCCATCGTCCTGGGTTCGGGACTGAACATCATTCTCGATCCCATTTTCATCTTCACTCTGGGTTTGGGCGTTGCCGGTGCAGCCATTGCCACTGTGATCTCCATTACCGTTTCTGCAGTGTTTATGTTCAACTGGCTCTTCTTCAAGAAGGACACCTTCGTGGATTTCCATTTCAAAGGATTTCGATTCGACTGGATTGTTGTGAAAGACGTCATGCGAGTCGGTCTGCCGGCATTCATCCAGTTTGTCTCCATGTCCCTGATGATGTTTGCTATGAACTTCATCCTAGTGAAGGTTGGAGGGACCGATGCTGTGGCAGTATTCACAACCGGATGGAGGATTATCATCATTGCTACCACCCCGGTCTTCGGTATCGCCTCGGCCCTGACGGCTGTGGGAGGGGCAGCCTTTGGTGCCAGGGATTACAAAAAGGTTAAATTCTCCTATTTATACTCCATTACCGTTGGGGTGAAGCTTATGATTCCTGCGGCCATTGCCATGTTCTTCCTTGCACCCTTCATCTCAGAGGTGTTCACCCTGGCTGAGGATACCGAGCGGATTCGTGACGATCTCACCCTCTTTCTGCAGATATCCTGCCTCTTCTATCCTGCCATTTCCGTGGGACCGGCCACCTCCTCTCTATTCCAGGGGACAGGAAAGGGGATCTATGCATTGATCACAACCCTCATACGAACCCTCTTCCTGGCAGTTCCCATTGTCTGGCTCTTCGCCCTGATCCTGAACATGGATCTTCCCGGGGTCTTCTGGGGGATAACCGTGGGGAACCTCATCGGTGCCCTCATATCCTTTGGATGGGGGAGACACTACGTCAAGAGACTTATTGAGCACGGCGAAATCCTGGCCCCTGTAGAGCAGTCCAATTGAAATCTCGAACGTGATCAATTCGGATCATCGGTCGAATCCATTCAGATCTTCAATCTCGCTCCCCTGGAAATCCTCGCTTATGGTTTTTTTTCCACAATGCGGACAGGAGACACGGATGGAGGGAATGCGCTTCGGTCGATCGAACTTCTTCGCACAGTGTTGGCATAGGATCAGGAGAGGGGGTTGTGAGGATGATGAGGATGTATCTCTTGTCAATGAGGAGGAACCTGATTTCCCTGGACCGGACGAAGGAGCTCTAATCGAAGGATTCCCCTGCTCCGGCTGGTAAACGACAATGACCAGGGCAAGGACGAGTCCAACAAGGATAATCGTAAGTAAGAGGAGGAGCAGGCCCTCGTCTCCGCTGTCATCCTCTCCACCTTCCCCATCCTGTGGGTTGCTTGTGAGCCAGGGGGTGACCTGTACGTTCGCTACCACCCGATTACCTTTACCCCTGACGTTTTCTGTGGGATGGTACGGTCCCGATTCATGCCCCCACCAGTTGTTGGACGCGTTGATCAAGAGGGAGGCATTGGCGACGGTATTGATGCCATATTCGTGGTTCCCGTAAATGCTGTTATTCTCGATTACATTTCCCATCGAACCATTCCAGAAGAAGAATCCCTCACGGTTCCCTGTGATGGTGTTGTTCAGTATTGCATTGTCGGACGAACCCAATATCCGGAATCCCTGGTCCTCATTGTCCTTCACCACATTTCCAAGAAGGATGTTTCCCGATGCATAACTGAGAACGATGCCCCTCTGGCCGCCGGAGCAGACATTTTTCTCGAATGTGTTATTCCTGACTCCGTAGATATCAATCGAAGTACGACTATGGGAACAATCGTTCTGAATGAAGATATTTCGTTCGCATTCTGTCTTGTCGAACCATGTACCGATATGAATGCCATATTGATTATTTCCCGAGAAATCGTTATTATTTATATAACAGTCGAAGGAGGTGGAGATGGAAAGCCCTCTTTGATTTCGGGTACAAAGATTCGATTTTACGGTACAGTTCCTGCTGGATTCGATCTCCACCCCGCTTCCCGGCCCGTAAAAGTAATCATCATTATTCCTGCAGGTGTTGCCCGTAATTGAACAATTCCAGGAACTTCGGAGATAGATACCGGACCCGAACATGTTGGACGAGCAGGTGTTGTTCTCGATGGTCGAGTTTGAGGAGAGGTAGTGGCTGATCCCATAGTTTGAATTCCTGCTGAAATCGTTCCCCCTAATGATCGTATTATGGCAGTCTTCCACATAGATCCCACCTTCATTTTCCCATTCTAAAGAAACATGGTCTGTTAGATAGGTTGCGGAGCAGGTATTCTCCTCTATCACGCTACCATTCGATCTCAAAAGGCTGATCCCGGCTCCGTTCTCAACGTACGTGCAGGTGTTATCTCTGATGAGGAGATCGTCTGATTGTTCAGCAATAAGACCATATTCTTCGTTGTCAGTACAATCGTTCGAACTGATCTCCGATCCCTCCGACTTTGATATGGAGATCCCGAACTCTTCGTTTCCGACACAGGTGTTGTTCCGCAGGATCGAGTCGGGGGAATGCCGGATGGTGATCCCCCCCTCATAATTGTTCGTGCAGGTGTTCCCCTCGAGGATAGTTTCCGAAGAGTGGAGAAGGGTGATCCCGTGCTTTCCATTCGAAGCGGTGACATTCTGCACTGTGATCTTATTGGAGTACCCAATATACAGACCTCCGGAACGCTTGACAAGATTTTGATCCTCCACGGTGATGTTCGTGGAATTGCTGATGATGATCTGGCCCGCTCCCGCCGGTACGACGAGGTCGGATGCTCCCGCGAAGTAGTAGACCGGTCTCAGGTCGATCGAGTTCGTGACCGGAATCGAATGGGAGTTCCAATGGGCAGGTTCTTCCCCCTCGATGAAGATCCCGTTCCCTATCAGATTGTTCGAAAGCATGACGATGTTCGTTGATTCCTTGAGCAAAATACCTTTCTCGTCACTGAAGTTGATCGTATTCCTCTCGATGGAGCAGGAGTCGGAGGCTTCAAGGGACAGCCCCACCTTGTTGAATTCAAGGAGATTGTTCCGGATAGTGTTCCCATGGCTACCAGAGAGAAGGAGACCGGAGTAGCGATTCGATCGGATGATCGAATTCTCGATGATATTTCCGGACGAGTTCCGAAGATAAATTCCGTAACTGTTACTTTCGAATGTGCTGTTACCGATAGAAATCCCGGTGCTGTAGGCAAGAAGTATCCCGTAGGTGGTGTTTATGATGTGCTGATCCCTGATGTCAATTCCTGTGCAATTGGCAAGGATGATCTGGCCGGCATTTGAGGGGATTGCCACTCCGGTCTGATCCCTGAGATAGATAATGGATCGGTTCCCCACGGTATTTGAGGGGTCGATGGTGTGGGACGACCAGTGGTTCATGATCTCCCCGGAGATACTAAGCCCGTATCCCTGGATGGTATTCGAGGAGAGGGTGACACTGTTGCTTTGCTGGAGTCGGATCGCATAACCGTAGTTATTATTTGAGAGGATGTTCCGGGTGATGATAGTATCATTTGAATTTTCGACCAAAATACAATTCATATAATTAGCATTTGAAAGGGTGTTCCCATCAATTTCATTACGCACCGATGTAACCAATCGAATCCCATAGAATTGGTTTATAAGACTATTGTTGCGGATCAGATTATCATCCGAATTTCTGAGGTTGATACCATCGTTTGACCAGAAACCGGCTGAGATGCTGTTTTCAATTATTGTATTATTGTGGGATTCTTCTAAGGTCACTCCCCCATAATCGGAATCGTTAATTGAATTATTTGTGATCAGATTGCTGTTTGAATAAATCAAATGGATATTGCCTAAATAAAAGGAATTATTCTCGAAAATATTGTTCATAATCCGGATATTTGATGATGAGTGAAGGAGAATGCAGTGCTCTCCCTGAATGTCCCTATATATTTGACCATTTATGTTCATGTTTGTACAGTTCACGAGAATAACCATCGATCCTCCGGGCTCAACTTTACCTCCATTCCCGTTGATGAGATAAACGATTGGCTTTCCATTCACAGTATTGGTAGATTCGATGGTGTGGGACGACCAGTGTTTAAGTAAATCCCCTTCAAGCCGGATTGAACCGTCAGTGAATGTATTGTTGAATAGCATTGTATTCATGGATGATCGAAGTCTCACACCGAAATCGCATGAGAACATATTATCTCTGATCTCATTGCCATTCCCTTCGCAAATGATTCCAACGTCAGGGCGTACGAAGGAAATGTTGGAGAAATGATTGTTGTTTGAAATAATGTGTATTCCCGCTGATTCAAATCTACTGTATAATGGTGGTCCCGACCACGTGAGGGTAAAACCATCGAGCGTTACTTCATCAGCAACGATGAGAACGACATCACCAACATCCTCTAACCAGGGTTGTTGATAATAGTTTGAGGTAACACCATCAATGGTAGTTGTCTCGCTCCCGTTCCCGACGATGGAGATTCTTTTGTTTATTATCAGTTTTCCGTCGTACTCCCCGTCGTACACCGTATTACCGCCATTGAGGCTTGAATAAGGCATTTTATTGGTCCCTTGGCC
>CAZTGJ010000085.1:0-11876 GCA_964613025.1 uncultured Thermoplasmata archaeon
ATTTTTCTGGGGAGAGAAATGAAGGGATTGTGTTATTGCAAATCCCTACAAGCTAGTAACTTATTGTTAATATCAATAGAATAATTTTAAAATATTAATTTCCAGAGTAAAACATATATATCACAACTAGTTGTCTTAGCTGTGCCAATACCATGATCATCTAATACTCGAATTATACAATCACACGAGACACAATCGAAAGATACAAACGGATTTTCATATGAACCGAAACGATCTTCAAAACGATAACAATTGCCTCAGGAAGCGAAAAAAAGAATTTGAGATATTACCATGACCAAATTAGCCATAACGATTAACGGAATCGAACCCTCGAACATTTTCCCTGCATTTATAAAAGCAACCAGCTCACTTGCCCTTGGGGATGATGTGGTGCTGTTCTTCACACCCTATGCTGCCCCCATAATGGTAAAAGGAGAACTGGAGAAGATAAAAACAGAAGGAATGCCGGACATCATAGACCTGTACGAGAGCTTCATAGCCCTCGATGGAAAGATCATGATGTGTGAACTTGCGATAAAAACCAATAACATTGCAGAGGATGATTTGAGGGAAGAGGTTCAGCTTGTGGGAATGACGACATTCCTTGTCGAGGCTCGCGATGCCAACCTGACATTCTCATATTGATCACCTATGAATGATACTGTATTTTAACAAGATACTATATGTATACTACTATTGGAGGCGAATCAATGGAATTTGATGAAACACTCGATTGTAAAGGGCTTTCCTGCCCCATGCCCATCCTGAAACTTGCTAAAGCAATGAAGAAAATGAAATCCGGCAATGTCATACAGATATTCGCTACAGATCCTGGTTCAAAGTCTGACATACCGAAATGGTGCCAGAAAACAGGGAACGAATTCCTCGGATCTGAGGAAAACGACAGTATCCATACGTATTACATACGCAAGCAATGATCACTTCCTTTTTCAGTGAGGTTGGGGGACGATACTAGTGGAGTAACCATATATGTGAATCATTTTTTTATAAAAATGTTACCTTAGGAGGAAATGAAATGCCGGATACAGATGCAATGTCTTCCGCGGATAAGGCCGGTGGTGTCACCGAGATGAATGAAAATGGAGAAGGGGCAGGGGCGGTGTCATCACCACAACTCCCTGTTGAAAGTAACCCATCACCCCCATCCTCCCCTCCTGAGAAGGGGATCTTCGACGAGCTGTATGATCTGTTCTTTTCGAAGTCATGGGAAATGTGGGTGGGGTGTATCATCCTCTCCGTCCTGAGCATCATGCTCTTTCTCATCGCTTCCCCCTGGGGATCCAGCGGAGGACTGAATAACTGGGGGCAGAACATTTTCGATGCACTGGGAATGTCATTTGATGAATCTGCACCCAGTGGTGTAACCGACATTAAGGATCATCGGTACGCAATGCTATCCCTGCTTATGCTCACGGGAGCATTCGGAAGTGCTCTCATGGGGAAAGAGTTCGCAATAAGGATCCCTCCAAAAGGGGAACTTGTGAAGGGCCTTTTCGGAGGAGTCTTCATGGGTATCGGTGCCATACTTGCCGCAGGCTGCACCGTAGGTGGTTTCTACAGCGGATGGCCGGCACTTTCAGGGTCCGCCCTGGTGTTTGCCCTGGGTCTGTTCGCTGGTGTGTATATTGGAGTCAGATATCTTCTTTGGGAGATGGAAGCATTGCCTCGTATGAGTACGGGTAAGAGTTATACATATCTTGCCGCGAACACCAAAAAGATGTCCTATCAACCCCTTGCCGGGATGATAGTCCTTGCTCTGGGTGCATCATTGGCCTTCATGTATGACCCTGCTTCAGACAAGGTTCTCATAGGGTTCGTGCTCATCGGATTGATGATCGGGGTCGTGATCCAGAGATCGCGCTTCTGTATTGTTCGTGCCCTCCGGGAACCATTCATATCCGGTGATAGTGATCCCGCGCTTGGGATCATGGCAGGAATCCTGGTGGGTTTGCTTGGATTTAGTGTGATCAAGATCATGGGAATCGGATCGGAAACGGCTTCCGTTTCCTCGAGTTACTGGGTCCCGGCAATAGTTGGGGGAGTGATTTTTGGATATGGAATGACCATTGCGGGGGGGTGCACGGTGGGTGCGACCTGGCGGGCAGCCGAGGGGCATGTCAAGCTCTGGATGGCATTAATCGGCATCGTTTTTTCCATGCCGCTGGCTGGTGAATACCTGAAACCATGGTTCTTCGATCTCCTCCCGGACAGCATGACCCAGAGAGTGTTTCTCCCGGATAATCTAGATTATGGCGGGGCAATCAGCCTGATGCTACTTATCCTGGTGCTGTGGTTCATATTCGTGAAATGGAACGAAAGAACTGAGAAACTATGCGCGTTATAATTGATTTGATTAAAGAATTACAATAAAGTGAATGACAAGATTAATCATAACAGGTGAATAACTATGAATGAAAAAGACAAGATAATTGCCGGAGTGATTATTATAATCCTTCTTTTAAGCACTATTGTGTTCGCCCTTCAAAAGGATTCGGATGATGAAGGAAATGAAGCGGAGACGGACATCGTTCTGGATGCTGCAATGGCCTACATGGTATCGCCAAAGGTCGTCGTCACTGCCGAGTCCCTTCATACGGATCTCAATGATGGTGTCACGAATAATGATCCGTTTATCCTCGATATTCGGAACACCGACGATTACGAAACAGGGCATATTCCCGGTGCAGTGAATATCCCCTACCGTAGTGTGTTTACCGGGGATAATATTGGGAAATTACCAAATGGCACCCGAATAGTAGTGGTGTGCTATACCGGCCACACTGCGAGTCAGACCACGGCACTGCTCAATACTGTTGGGTATAATGCCATCGCCCTGAAGTGGGGTTTCGAGGGTTGGACCAACGGTGGGAAGGCCTTTGACCCGGAAACTGATGCCCATAATTATGAACTCGTGGCGGGAACGGATCCCGGGACAATGGCAGAGGCAGGAACCCGGTGCGATGAAGATCCCGAACCGGATCCCGATCCTGATCCGAACCCTGACCAAGAACCCGACCCAGCGTCTTTAAATAGCGGGAATCAAAGTAATGAACTCGTTGCTGCGGCAAACACCTATATGGAATCCGGAAAACCTGCAGCAACAAAAGCTTCCACGATCCACGACAATCTCAAGGACGGAGATACGACCAATGATCCCTTTATCCTGGATATTCGGTCCGGTGCCACCTATGAGGTGGGTCACATTCCCGGTGCGGTGAACATACCCTTCGCAAGTGTATTTACCGAGGAGAATCTTTCACTGATACCAAAGGATAAGCAGGTTATTGTGGTGTGTTACACCGGTCACACGGCAAGTCAAACCACTGCACTGCTCAATCTGATAGGATACGATGCCATCGCCCTGAAGTGGGGAAGCGAGAGCTGGAGTAATGGAGGAAAGGCCTTTGATCCATCCACTGTTCCTTTCTACGACATTGTATTCAGCACCATTCCCGTGGCCGATGAGTACTTGGAAGCTGGGAAATCACCTGCCATGTCTGCCGCAACCGTTCATGACAACCTCAACGACGGTGACACCACAGACGATCCATTCATTCTCGACATCAGGGGCATGGACGATTATGTTGCCGGGCACATCGCCGGGTCAACGAACGTTCCGTTCCGCAATGTCTTCAAGCCCGAGAACATTCCATTGTACCCCACAGACCAGCAGATCGTGGTCGTATGCTACACTGGCCATACTGCCAGCCAGATCACTGCCCTCCTCAACATGGCCGGCTACGATGCCATTGCCATGAAGTGGGGCTTCGAGGGCTGGAGTGACGGAGGGAAGTCCTTTGATCCCGCAACAAGCGTCGGTGGATACGATGTGGAGACCGGGGCAGTGACCCTTCCCGCAGCCGGCACCGCACCCGCGTTGTACATCTCCGATGTGGCAGAGGCTGCCAATGATTTCATGGCCGAGGGGAATTCCCCAGCCATCACCTCCAGCTCCGTCCACACGAACCTCGAGGACGGGAACACCGCGAACGATCCGTTCATCCTGGACATCCGGGCCAGCGGTGATTTCGAGACCGCCCATGTGCCGGGAGCCGTGAATATCCCGTACCGGAGCGTGTTCACCTGGGATAACATCACCGTTCTCCCCTCGGATACCCAGATCGTTGTGGTTTGTTACACCGGCCACACCGCCAGCCAGACCACAGCCATGCTTGGCCTCGCCGGATTCGACGCCATCGCCATGAAATGGGGCTTCGAGAGCTGGCAGGAGAGCGGCAAGGCCTTCGATCCCACCACCAGGAACGATTTCGAGGTCGAGGTCGGAGGCACGATCGATCTTCGAGAACTTTCGGATACCTACCTCGGTGAGGGGAAAGCACCTGCCACCTCCGCCACCTCACTCTACGATAACCTTGAGGATGGTGACTCCGGCAACGACCCCTATGTCCTGGACATCCGGAGCTTCAGCTCCTATATTGCCGGTCACATTCCCGGGTCAGTTAACGTTCCGTTCCGGGAAGTTTTCGAACCAGCGAACCTGCCTCTCTATCCACTGGACAAACAGATCGTCGTTATGTGCTATACCGGACATACTGCAAGCCAGACAACAGCATTGCTTAATGTGGCAGGATATGATGCCATCGCTTTGAAATGGGGCTTCGAGGGTTGGACCAATGGCGGGAAAGCCTTTAACCCTGCGACGGTTCCTGATTATGCAACGGAGATCACTGAAGAGCTGTCCACCGATACAAGCACCGGTGAAGCCTGGTCGAATGATGTGGCTCAGTCGGCAGGCGATTACATGAATGAGGGGAAATCCCCTGCAACGAGCGCTACCTCACTCTACGACAATCTCGAGGATGGCGATACAAACAACGATCCATTCATTCTGGATATCCGTGGGGCGGGAGATTACACAGCCGGCCATATACCGGGTGCTGTGAATATCCCCTTCCGATCGGTTTTCACCCTGGACAACATCACAACTCTGCCATCTGACAGGCAGATCGTGGTGGTGTGTTACAGCGGTCATACGGCAAGTCAGATAACTGCACTGCTCAATCTCGCAGGGTATGATGCCATTGCTATGAAATGGGGAATGGCCGGATGGGTTGCAGACGATACTCATGCGTTCGACCCTGCCTCTGTACCGGATTACGAAGTTGAAGTTTGGTTTGATCTTCAATCAGAAGCCAACGACTATCTTGCCCTTGGAAAATCCGCAGCAGTATCTGCAGCTTCACTGAGAACCAACATGGATGATGGGGACGGGAGCAATGATCCATTCATTCTCGACATCCGAAATGCACCGGACTATCAGTACAACCATATTCCAACTGCAGTAAACGTCCCGTTCCGCAGTGTCATGACCGAGGATAATCTTTCTCTCCTGCCTACGGACAAGCAGATCGTGGTGGTGTGTTACACTGGCCATACAGCCAGCCAGATCACTGCCCTGCTTGGGGTATCGGGTTACGATTCCATCGCCCTGAAATGGGGATGGTCAGGATGGAATGCAACAGACCCCAAGGTCTACAATCATAACTCGATATCAGCCCATCCGGAGGAGACCGGAGCATCCCCTGCAATCGCGGGAGATGCAGAGACCACCTATACCACCTCGGTAACCGGTGCGGCCAATGACTATCTTGCCATGGGCAAGGGTGTTGCAATTTCCGGTGATTCACTGAACGACACACTAGGTGGACTGGATGAACCGTTCATTCTGGACATCCGGGGAGCTCCGGATTACGAAGCTGGTCACGTACCGGGGGCTGTGAACATCCCATTCAGGAATGTGTTCACCGAGGGAAACTTCTCGAAGCTGCCATCAGATACGCAGATCGTAGTGGTGTGTTACAGTGGGCACACGGCCAGTCAAACAACCGCCCTGCTCAATCTGGTGGGTCTGGATGCCATTGCGCTGAAATGGGGGTATGCAGGTTGGATGCCAAAGGATACCTACCCAGGAGCGATAGCAGGGGATAATCCCATGGTATCGGGAGCCGATCCCGGTGAATGGCCATAGGATCCTCTGAGAATTGTATTCCATCTTGATGTTCGAGGGTCGCCAATTATTTTATGGTGCCCTCGTTTCGTTCTTTTTTCCATTCATTTATTTTTAGTTTACTTCCCTCTTCCATATCTTTGTTTCATTGGTTCGTGGTATCACATCACGTTTTCTTGAGTCCAATCTGATCGTAAAGCTTTGAGATCAACCATAGCCCAACAGCCAAACAGACACTTGAGAGCACGGCAATGTGCCAGGAAAGGTCAAGTGGCAGTCTCGAATCCGAATATGTATCCCAGATCTTCAGGGGAATGATGAACCCGGCGTACATTATGATCCAATACATAATAGGTCTCCGTCCCAGATATTCCAGCTCCCCCCCTTCCCCCAGGGCCCCCACCACTCTTTCGATGATTCCGAACAGCACTAAACACAGAAGGATCGAGAGCATCATAAAGGACGGGGTGGCAGAGAGCTTATCAATAGATGAATATGACCATGAAACAGCAAACATGATGGCAGTGAGAATGACAATGATTCCATTCTCCGGACTCCAGTACCCATGAGAAATAATGTTCTTCCCAACAATCAGACCCGAAAGCATAACCGGCAGATAATAGAGGGCGGCATAGTATCCTCCCAGGTAGTAATCTTTAAATACACCAGTCCAATCCAATTCACTCAGGCCGAGGTAAGAAAGGTTGATGAAGAATATCATGCCCATCAATGGTTTCCAATCGAGGCGGTACAGAACCACACAAGCCAGGAAAAGGAGACCACTCAGCATGACCTCGTCCATCTGAAGGAACCCCCGTGTGGACCACGGAGAAAGTATGATCCCCACTGCGGCAAGTTTTCCGAATCGAGTCAGAACGTCCCTGTGAAAGACATCAATTCCCGTTGCCTCCCTCCCCCCCCTCGTTCGTTTGTTCAAATAATAAGCAAGTGATAGACCACTGGCAAAAAGAAACATCGGAAGGACGAAATCACCGAAATGAACGGCACCACTGGAATTGTGTCTGATCGGGTCAGGGAGTTCCCTGCTGAGTTTGAGAGTAGCTGTGAAAAAGACCATCAGCACAATGGAGAGGCCCCGGAATGTATCAATGGAACGATTTCTGGTGGGCATTCTCATGGGGGGAGAGGTATTAAGATAAAACGCTTTTTGTGTTTTCCTTTCAGAAGAACCATTGAAAACATTTTCAAATGAGAATCACGTATCAACGGTGTGATCAACGTGACCGATCTAGGCATTCTATTCTATGGGTACACCGAGGACAGTGCACAGACCATTGCTGAATCTGTTGGGGATCTCCTGGAGAAAAAAGTCCACATTTACGGGGCATTCGGACAGGAGGAGTCAACGGTCCAGAATATTCTGGACGGATCAATGCAGGGGTTCGGGGAGGGGGAGCCGAAGGTCATGATGATGCTGGGATTCGACAGTGATCAGATAGGGATCGTCCTGAAGCGATTCCCCGAAGGCATCCCACGACCCATATTTTGCGGCCTCACCGAGGAGAACCTGTACTGGAAGATCAGCAGACTTACCGAACACCTGATCGAGGAGGAGAGATACTGGAAGAAGGAGGCCCGGAAGAAGAAGGAAGAAAAGGAGAATACGAACCCACCAGGAAATGAACCGGCAGGGGGAGGGGGGAACCGGGGGGGAAACCATGATCCGGAAGGAGATAGCATGAATCCGGAGGCAAGAACATGATTCCGGAGGCAGGAGCATGAATCCCGAGGATGAAGAGATCGGAGAACATTTTGGCCAGTCGGAGATCATCGATCTTACCGGGATCATGGAAACGCACGAGGAACCATGGTACAATGTGACCCTGAGCAGGGTAAACGATTCACTGGTGAGACTGGGGGTGTTCCTGGGTGAGTTCCACTGGCACACGCATAACAATGAGGATGAATTATTCTATGTGATCTCGGGAAGACTCCTGCTTGACCTCTCGGAGGAAACGATTGAACTGGAATCGGGGCAAGCCTACACGGTTCCAAAAGGAATTCTTCACAGGACCAGGGCAGAGGAAAAGACAGTGGTGCTCATGGTGGAAGGGGCATCGGTGAAGGCTCGGGGAGACGGCTGATCTCTAGGCTATGTCTTTGAAATAGGTCCCGACGATCTTCTTTTCCCCGATCCTGAGAACTTCGGATATTGTGGAGATCGAGACCTTGAATATTCTGGCCATTTCCTTGATGCTGATCCGTTTGGGATAGTCGAAATACCCTCTGCGATAGGCAACCTGCAGGATCTTTTCCTGCCTGATGGTCAACATATTCTCCTGCGACACCCAGGACTTCTTTACGAGTTTCGGATCGAGTCCGTTCTGTTTCATGGCCGCGAACAGATCCTTGATCTTTCCCTCATTGGGAAATATCAGTTTCCACAGTATTGTTCCAGCCTCGTCTATCTGATGGGACAGTCGAAAGCATTCGATGGTATGGAAGATCCCGCAACTGTCAGGGCGGTTCGTGGTTATTGCACCAAAAAGGACATTCTTCCTTGTCGGGATCAGCTTGGTGGAGATAATGTCGGAATGGGTTTCCAGTGATTCGATGATTTCATTACTTCGATCGTGCTCATCAATGATCTCGATAAGTTCGTCACACCCCACCCCCCCATGCCGGAATTTGCAGTCGAGAATGTTGATCTTTAGTTTGTAGGATTTTGCTATGTCCGCCAATAATGAATTGGGGTCGTCGAAAGCAAGGGTGATTTCGTACATTTTCTTCAATACTCCTGGCGTTTGAGAAAACACAATCGCTTTTCTTTTGAATATTAATTGTTCAAAAAAAAGGTAAAGGAATTTAATTTTAGGTTGTCCTAAATATTGGATTGAAGCCACAGATGCTATCGCCAAATAGAGTGAGACATGTGTAAACCAGGGAGAGATGTGTAAATCCGGAGAGATGGGATGGAAAAAATGTATATACCCAAGTCCACATATAGTGCTCACAATCATCAGCCAAATAGCCGGAAAAGAGTAGATGAAGTACCAATTCCGCAATACTGGGAGTACAATTCACACAACGACACCTGTACACGTGCAGGGGCCAATTTCAACACTATGTGCAGTAGCTGATGGTCTGGTATCATGTAGGAGGAACTGATCATGTGTTGTTTTCATCCAGAAAAATCCCGGGAATTCAGTGGCGAACTTTTTCCTTCGGAAGTCCACATGTGCATGATTTATAATAAAGACGCAGAAAGAAATGATGTGATATCAACATTCATTCAGCAGGGGTTGAGATCCGGAGAGAAGGTGGGTTATTTCTCGGATGTCACGCCAAGTGAAATGATCACTGGCTGGTTGAGGGATCTGGAGGTGGATGTGGGTTCGTTAGAGAAGAGTGACCAGCTTGTGATATCCAACGCTGAAGAGACCTACTGCCCCGAGGGAAGATTCATCCCCGAACAGATGCTGGAGAAGCTGAAATCATTTTATGTGGAGTCATTGGAAAAGGGTTACTCCGGAGCACGGGCAACAGGGGAGATGACCTGGGCGCTAAAGGGAATCCCGGGATCAGAGAAACTTGTAGAGTATGAAGCAAAGATCAATACCATTATCGAGGACTATCCCTTTACCCCAATCTGTCAGTACGATGCCACGTACTTTGATGGGTCTACCCTTCTTAATGTCCTCAAGGTGCACCCGATGATGGTAGTGCACGGCCAGGTGGTACATAATCCGTACTATGTGAAACCGGAGGAATTCCTGAAAGACCTCAAAGAGAACCCGGGAATGGAACCATGGAAGATACGGACAATCGAGTAGAAATCAGAGTATTGAGTCAGCTCCAGGCGGCCCACAGTGTCATTCACATCCTTTCCCCTGTGGTAAAAGTCGCAGAATTCGTCTCGCAAGCGATCAAGATCATTCCCGGGGTGAAGTCCTGTTCCCTGTGTTTCAAGGGATTGACCGAACCAGTGGGGGATTATCATCACTCTATGTGCACCGGATGTGAGGTTCCACTAACAAGCATTCAATCGGAGAAATCGTTTCCCTGCCCCCTGAAAGAACTCCCACATTTTAGAATGATTTCTCTGAGAACAGCAGATTATAATTTTGGCTATGTTCTCATGGAAATCGACCCTGAAGGTGAGTATTCCCGATATGATTCCTTTCTTCAGAACTTCACGAATTCCATTGCCATTACCCTGGAAAACAAGTGGCAGAAAGAACAGTTGGGCAATACAAATGAGGAACTAAGGAGCTACCAGGACCACCTCGAGGATCTGGTCAGGGAGCGGACAGCAGCCATGGTGCGGGTCAATGAACAGCTCAAGCAGGAGATCGAGGAGAGGAAATTGTTCGAGGATGCATTGAAAACAAGCGAGGAGGAATACCGGAATCTTTTCGAAAGAATGCCTATAGGACTCTACAAATCAACCCCGGCAGGAAAGATTGTGGAAGCAAATCATGCCCTCATATCCAAATTGGGGTATCGGGATTTCTCATCTCTATCCTCGTGCAATATCAACGATATCTACCTCGACCGTGAGGATAGGAGAAGGTACACAACCCTCATTGAAAAGGAAAACATAGTTCAGGACTTCGAACTCCAACTAAAGAGGAGGGATGGATCGGTCCTCTGGATGAAGAGCAATTCCCGGGCAGTTCGGGATGAGAATGGAACCATCGCTTATTACGAAGGAAGCCTCGAGGACATCACCAAGAGAAAATCCAAGGAGATGGAAATGAAGAGAAGAGTCATGAACTTCAAACTGGAAGAGGGGAATCTCTATCTGGTCCGGGAGGGAACACCTGGATTATCGTTAGGAGCCTTCAAGGATCTTCTTTCGGTCGGGTATAAAGGCAGCATCATCTCACGTAACCCGTGGGAGGATTTCAGGGATAATATTGAGGGAACATATGATTTTCTCTGGCTTTCCGGGATCAGTGAACCTGTCAGCCCTGCGGACGCGTCTTCACGTGAAAGTGGAGAAAGCCAGACAACCGGCATTTCCCAGCATGTTGCCAAGGAGACCAGGAAGAGAGGACCTGGCAGGTTGCAGGACAAACGATCGAACCCGATCATGACTAACGGTCAGAGCTGGACACCCACCGGATTGATCCACCACATTATCCCATCGATCGATGATCTGAAGAACCACATAGATAAGAATATCTTTCACACCGTTTTTCTCATCGACCGGCTGGATTATCTCATTCTGAAATTCGGATTCAAGCGGGTTATGGAATTCATTCAGTGGATGAGAGAACAGACCTATCTGAAAGCCTCGATCATCATTCTTTCAGTGGACAGCAGCACGGTGACGGATAAGCAGATCACATTGATCGAAAAGGAATGCAGGTCCGTTGAGCCCCTTCAAAGCCTCCCCATATCCGAAAAGCTGTTTGGCTTATTGAAATATATCTACCGGATGAACATGCAGGGTATTCGTCCGTATTATTCCCTCATCAGAAAAGAGTTCGGTACGAGCAAACCAACAATCAGCAATCGGATACGTGCGCTCACCTCACTTGGATATGTGAAGGAGGACAAGCATGGACGGATGAAAGTCGTGGAGCTCACTGAGAAGGGACGGGGACTTTTCTGGCATTAGTACACGAATCAGATGGTTACTGATGCTCTCCTATATATTCACTATTCACGGTCTTGGGTGATCGACCCTTTCGTAGACTCTGAATTGATGCGGATAGGGGTTCTTTTCATCCGTCCGCCCCTCTTTCGTTTCGATAACCGACCATTTGACGAAGTCGATTTCCGGGAAAAACGTGTCCCCTTTGAAATCATGGTCAATAATAGTCAGATACAGCCGGTCTGCCAGTGGAAGGAAATATTCGAATACCGGGGGGGGGGGGGGGGGGGGGGGGGGGGGGGGGGGGGGGGGGGGGGGGGGGGG
>CAZTGJ010000086.1:0-11669 GCA_964613025.1 uncultured Thermoplasmata archaeon
ATGGTCTCCAAGGGCACAAGGTCGCCTATGGGTCCGCCTACTCACGGATGACCGACCGTGAACTCATGGAGCTGTATGCAAAGTTCGAGGACCACCTGACAGTGACCAACGCTGAAGAGATGATGACCCTCCGAGAAGAAATGCAGGAAATGAAGCAGAAGATATCGGATATGGAAGCCCGGGAACTGAATCGTGCAACGAATCTGGCTGGTGCTCCTAGGGATCCGGTCAAGGTAGAATTGTACCGGCGATTGCTTGAATTGGTCGAATCCGATAAAGGGTTACTACGGGACTACGGACGATAGGTACTTGCGTGATACGCTTATTGTGGATCCCCAACCTTCTGTGCAGGCAAACCTTAATATCTGCCTCAAACCTCCCTTGGTGTGAGGGAATCCATGAAATTCGACGACATGAATCGTACCGACATTGAGAATACGCTGAGAGACATCCTTACCACATGTGGAATCGGCGGCATGGTGGACCCCTCCAGCATCGTACGGTGGATGACGGATCTCGACGAGAAGGGACGATATCCATACTTGACCATGATCGCGGGACTGGTTGACGAGGAGACGATTCAGAGGGAGGACATCATGGCGGATCTCATGCAGACCATGATCCGGCTCCGACATATCACACCGTGCCCGTTCCTCGACGGTGCAACCCCAGATGAGGCACAGCAGAAGAGGGGACATGGGGACCCGGATTCATTTCTGGATCACGAGATAGACATCCCGCCAAGGGCGTGGTGGGATACCTACCAGGACGCGTTAACGCATATGCACAAGGAAAGGTATTCGAAGGCGGCGAAACTGTTCGATACTACCTTCTCCCTATTGGAGAACACGAGAACGACATGGCGGGAGATCTATCGGGTCTTCTGCAATGCCGGAGTGACCTACCTTCTCAATGGAGACGCGGTACGGGGGGCCATGTGCCTTGAAATGGCAGCAGCGTTGAACCCGAAGTACGGATTCGGCGTGGAGCAGCTCCAGAAGTACCGGGACGGAGACTTTGATGCGTTGATCGAACTCGGCATGGTACGTAAGATCGGCGAGGGAATGAAACAGTGGGAGGAGAGGCCCGAGCACCTGGACCTTGATGTTGTGATGACGTGGCCCGAGAAGAAGGTGCTGGCGAAACTGGCCGAGTTTGGGGTGGTGGTCACCAGGGAAATGTTCGTTCAGTGGGCAATGGGACTCGACCATCCTGATGAGCTTGCCGAGAAGCACCTCAATTCGATGGCGGCCGTTCCTCCTGAGGAAGAAGATTTCATTTGGATAGCGGCCCATGCCCTGTGGGATATCTACTGTCCCGATGAACCATCCCAGGTAACGCTCAATACCATCATTGAAAAGGCATTCCACGACCTTGGTGAGTGTTCAATCGAGGAAAACCTCGAAGATCCCGAGAGCGATACCAAATACGAACTCCATCTGGGAAGGATCGAGAAACAGGTGCTTTCGGACAAGGAGGGATTTCTCGAACATTGGGCGGGAACGTTCGAATATGACAATGGTTCACGGGAGTGGCTCAAGCACATCCTGGCTGTCATCGGTACGTTCCCCCGGTATCGAGACCGGGTTGAGCGTATTCTTACCCAGCTTGAACAGCTCATTTCCCATCCGGATTGGGGAGGTGCCAGGATTATCATCGCGATCAGAAGCAGGGACCCGGCATGGGAGGATCGCTACTCGTCGCTCAGAAAGGAGTATCCCTACCATTGTTCTATTGCAGTCGATGCCGCATTGGCCCTTGAGATACGTGGCGATCCCCAGATGGCCGAACAGTTCCTCTTCGAAGGGCTCAGCATAGTGGATTCATGTGCCAAAGATAGGATCTCATCACTGGACGACGAACCCACGACCATCCTCCAAGATTACGAGTTCATCCTTGACCGACTCGAATTATTTTACGAAGCTCAGGATGCCGGAACGGACAAGTTCGACTTCGTGGAGGAGAAACGGAGATCCGTGGAACACCAATCCGATACATTCTCCGAACATGTTGAGAATAAAGATATCGAAACGGTGTTCAAAGATGCTTTCACGGCAGTAGAGGAACGCTTGACCTCGGACAGTTCTGCAATAAAATACTTCCATTTTCTCGAACAGTATGGAATCAACTTCGAGACCGAGGAGTCAGTGCAATCCGAGGTGTTCGACATCCCGTTCTCGGGACGAGACTTCAATCGCTCCGGAAAAAGCACACGAAAGGGAAGAACGAAGAAGAAGAGAAAGCGGCGCGAGGCGAAGAAGAAGCTCGGTTCCGGAAAACGGAACCGGTGAGAGGATTAATTTTACCGGCGGTTGCTGGAACTGGTCGAGTCTGATAGTGAATTACTGAAGGACTACGGGCGATAGAATCGGAACTATCCACCGGATCCCACAGATTCAATATTAGTGGATTCCTACTGCAATAGCACGTTCCTCAACCTCTCCCTTCCACGGCACGGTCATCTGATATCTCTCTTCCAATTCTCCCAATTTCACAGCCATGAACGCCTCCCAATTAAATTTGGTATTTGCATCCTGGTGTTTCATTTCGTGGAAAATGGTGTCTATTCCCAATCCTTTCAGGTAGAGATGATGCATGTCTTCAATATCTCGATCACGCTCGGTTACTGATTTCGAGAGGAAGAGGTCTTCATCAGACATGAGTGATATGGTTAGCTTTCCAAAAACACCTGCTGGTGTGGCTCGATCTAATATTCCATCATGAATCACCAACTTACCACACACTACTGATGAGAACAGATCAATGTGAAAATCTTGTTCATTGACTAATATGACCGTGTCTCCTAACAAGTAATCGTTATACCGGGGCGACTGATCTGAAAATCCGGAGTGAGTTGCAGCTGAGATGAACGATCGATACTCGCTCTCGTTACGTATCACAAGATCGACGTCCTTGGTAGCATCTTTATCACCCTTTATGCTCATCGCACCTCCTCCAATAAGCAATCCATGAACCGAGGTTGATAGATTATTTCCAATCGTTCTGAAGACCTGATGGATAGTTTCGACATTGAAATATGTTCGATCCTTAGCTGGCATGTATCACAACTCCATACATGTTACACAGTTCCTGGAATTCGCGAGGCTTGGGGAAGCCTTTTGGCACAATTCCTTTTTCATTTGGGAATCGTTCTAAGAAATCATACATGTTTTCAACCAGATCCTGGATCCCAAAGAGCTTGCCAAGCTTCATCATCACGTCTCTGTGGATCTGTGGTCGATCTCGTTGGAGGAAAAGAAGAGCATAGATGATATTCCGTGGGCTTGATGGGTCTGGGAGCAGTACGTCAATAATCTTGTTCTCTATGACTAACGGTCTTCCTCCCAAGGAATAATGGTAAAATGTTGAATCTGAAAGAAATGGAAGATCGTATTCTGCGAATGCCGTGATGGCAGTCGGTTCAAAGTTTTCGATATTCATCACCGGAATATGATCTCGAACGGAAAAAATCATTTCGCCTCCGGCGCTATATCGCAGAATGAAATTACTCTCCGATTTCCCTACTTGCTTAGAAATATCATTAATAATCTGTGTGGTAAGGAATTGTGAAAAGTTTCTGAGGAACGCCTTCAACTCAGTCATTGATGCTGAGATTGAATAGAACCTCCGTTCCCGCAGGAGTGCTCCGGTCATCATGAGTTCCTTCAGCGCATTGTGAACAGTCACACGGGAAAATCCACTCAGTGAAGCAATGTCCTGTACTGGGAGTCCATTCCACCCGGAACGGTCTGTTCGGTTTTTCATTTCCGGTATTATGAGGGCCAACAGGATAGGAAGATGTGATCCGGAGAGCATCTTTTCTACCTGCAGTTTTCTGGCGTACAGTTGTTTCAGATTTTCTATGAATATATGATCTGAGAAGTGAAGTGATACGCTTCGCCCGTACTTTTCCTTTTCAAGGAACCCAAGCTCCACTAATCGTGAAGCTACAGCGGAAACTCGATATATACTCACATCGATCGCCTGAGCGATCTGGTCGAGACGTGTTTTATCCGAGTAAATGGCGTGCAATAAACGAAGGTCAGTTGTTGATAATTTCATCATTATGTAAAGAAACACACAAATAATATATATATATTTTCGCCTTATTTTACAAAAATAGGAAATTTGAGGAAAAATACGAATTCGTAATACAAATATATATGGAAGTGTTCGAATTGAACTGAAATGACAAAAGCAGGAAGAAAATCAGGAAGCTGGGATCTACCGAAGCGAATTATCCTTCTAACCTACGAGCTTCAAAAACAGTATCAGGCCATGAGTGATAATATTCCCGATACAGAGGAATTCGTTCATTTTAGCAAGATTGGATTTCGTAAATTACTATTTGATGAGGATTATTCAAATACAAATGTGAATGATTTCCATGGTAAATATAGAAAGTGGCTTCAATATTTTGTTACAACAAGTAAAGGGGAGAAGAGTAAGGTGGCACCCCCGAAAAGATACCTGCATCCAATGTGTGAGTATGGGTCTATGGAGCGAACTATGGAATACGTGTATAAGTTGAATCATCTGGGAATGGGGTATGGAAAAGAGCTCCTCGCATTAATCGAAAATCAACAAATCTCTGTCAGAGATCAGGGCTCTTTGCCGATCGGAGAAATCATCAAACGAAAACAGGAAGAGCTGAAAGATCAAAAACGGTATGTCTTTCATTTTTCTCTTTCACACTTAGTTGATTCGGAAAAGATGTTATCATGGAATGAACTAAACCGCTTTTTCCCGTTTCATTCTGATGTGGCATTTCATATGAAGAGGGATGGGAAATATTTCACACTTCAAGAGTATTTTCTCGAATTAAAATCTCAAGATAAAGAAGATCGATTACCTTATGATAGCTCTGAATTGGTGGGAGCTTCACGATATGTTCCCTTACGAATAAAAAGGCTCAGGAATAAAAAAAGTGATACAAAGGAGGCTGGTGCCTTCCCAGGCGTTAATGGCCCCTCTCCACCACAATCCAGTAGCCAAAACAATTCGTCATCTGAGGAATTCGATGACATCGATACGATTCTTGATAATTATCACGCTGAGGAGAAAAAGCATTCGACAAATCCCTCAACACCTGTTGTCATCTTAGGAAATTCAGGGCAAGGCAAGTCAATGCTTCTACGCCAGTATTTCTTTGAAAAAAACGTTTCACAAATTGAAACAATCGTGATGTATGTTACCTTATCAAACTATGATGGTGAACCACTGAACGATTTCATTATTGAATCGCTTGAGGAATCCGATGTGCTAAAACACAATCGACCTGCGCTCGAAAATCCTCTGCGAGAAGGGCGTATCGTGTTACTTCTCGACGGGTATGATGAAATTTCAGAGGATCAGAAACCTATCTTCACCAATGAATTGGAGCGATTTTCTCAAGACCCTCTGTACCGGAAAAATAGGATTCTCATAAGCTCGCGCTTTGTTGCGGATATTCCAATTCATCACCGGCCCTACCAAGTATTACCATTCACTGATCAGCAAATGAAATCCTTAATCACCATGTTTCATAGACGCGAAATTATCGACAATGTAATGGCAGATCCCGCGTTGAAAGAACTGCTCAGGAATCCTTTCCTACTCACCATGTTTATCATCGCAAAGAAGAGAATCGGAAAAGGGGGGAAAGTATCAAAGGCAGATATTATCTCAGAATGCCTCAGGTCTTGGTTGAGGAGATGGGAGGAGAAAATGGTTGAGGGAGACCAGTATGATTTCACAGTAAAACATGAGATTTTAGGCAAACTGGCTCTGAATCTGGTCAACGAGCAAAAACTCGATTTCACAAGTTCCCAATTTTTTGAAATCATAGACTCTCAGGTGGACGCGGAATTTCTTGAGGATTGTGTAGCAAGAGACAATATCCTAATAAAAACAAGAGATCAGTACAAGTTTTATCACAGAACGTTTCAAGAATATTTCGCAGCCTATGCACTACAAAAAGATCAAGAATTGAAAGAAACGTACTTGCTGAACGATATGTGCGTACAAAATGAGGAATGGTGGTGGCCGGTCTTTGAATTATTTGCGGGGTTGGAGAATCCGGAATGGTTCATAAAACGATTATTGCGGGAAGAAAATGAAGACATTTACCTTACTGACATTCGTCTTTCATTGTTGATGGCTGCACAGAAAAAGACATCTTACGATTTTGCTAAACAGCTATTCGAAATTGGATTCGATCTTTGTAAGCGATCACATGACTATGACACAAGAACAAATTTGAATCCTTTTCAACCACAGAAATATAAAGATTATTGGTTTAATCTCAATATTCTACCCGCATTACAACAGAGAATTATCGAAGTAGGATCAAGTCTGGATTCGAAGTACTTAGTGAAGATGTATTTCGAGAATTTGGAGGAATATGAGAAGGATAGGATTGTCGAAGTGTATGGAAGGTACAAGCACGGAATCATCTGGATTATCACCGAAATATTAGGACGAAAAAACGATTACCCACCAGAAATCCTGAATTATCTGTGGGAACATAGGCGAGATGATTCATATGTATCACACTATTACTTGAAAGAAGCGCAGTATGATGATTCGATTTTCTTCAAACTTCTCAGCGATGTGAAAGAATTCGGTAGGAAATCTCCATTTTACTGGTCCTTGTCTCGACTTAAATATCTGAATCCTGAAAGATTCCATGCGATATTAGCGGAATTGAAGGGAGAGGAAGCTCAGGAGTGGATGATCGATTTCTTGAATAGCATGAATATTCGGGTTGATATGATATCCGAGAAGGAACTTCAGCTCATTCAGACTCTTTGTCAAAAGGACGAAGATTTCGAGAAAATCAAGATTCTCTTTGATGCTGCCTCACGCAAAGATCATGATTCTCTCCTCTATATTTGCCATATTATCCTTCGAAAACATGAACATGCATGGATAATTGCGAAGTTCAAACAGATCATAGATACATCATTGAAATCAAAAGATTCAGTCATGGCTATCATCTGGCAGGATAGAATCAAAGAATTATTTCCTACTATGATTCACTATTCAATTGCAGATTCACAGAATTTGGACAGAGGTCATATCGATTATTATCTCACACATTATGTCAGCGAGTATGGATTAGATTATGCATTTCTTGAGGTATTGAATACTTACGATGCAAAAACAAAGATCCAACTAATGAGAAGTATTTTTCATTACGGCGATCCGGTGAGGAAAGTCCGTTACCTTCCAGCTGATGTTTTATCATTCCTGGAGGAGCAATATCTTCTCACAGATGAAATTGATAGAAAAATGATGATACTCGCGATCTTGAAAGAATTCGTCGATGATGATGTGATGGGTGTCTTCCATCGTTTCTTGGATTCGGAAATCCAGAAACAGCATAAGGATGTCCCATCGATAACAATGACGCTGGGACTGATATTGGATCATTCTCCCGTGATGAATCGAAAGTGGCTTCAAGGAATATTGAACGAAACGAAATTAGATATCAAACTTCAATTCTCAGACTTAATATCTGGATACAATGATGTATTGTCCCATTGGTTCACCCTCTTCGAAATAATTCGACGAACGGAGTTTCAATCGATAGAAGAGAAAATTGATTTCTTCATGGGTATGATTGAGGATAAAATCATCACACCGCAGGATTGGATCAACCCATCTTGGAATCACTATGAACGTGTCGAACTGGAAATTGATCATCTTGCAGATAACTACCATTCCTATGCAAAGAATCGAAAGAAGATTGCGTACAGCATCTTACGAAGTGTAAATCATCAAGTCCTTATCCCAGAGATATTAAAACGAAATTTCAAACAATCCACGAAAATTTCATATCTTCATGAAGTTATGCGAAGGCATCGAGGATACTACTCAGGAGTAAGTATAACACTATCAGATGAAGAAACTCAATGGATATCAGAATACTTACATTCGGTCGTAAATATTTCAGATCCGTTGACTAACTTCAAGTATTTCGAATTAGGCTCTTGGTTAAAAGTGGAACCCCCATTATTTATTGAAGTTGTGAAGGATCTTCTTCTCTCGAATCATATTGATTATCGAAATACTGCATTAAAATATTTCAGTAACCATGAGACAACTATCAATCCACAATTGGAGAGCGCGATATTCAGAAAGGATGTGATTTTCCAATGTTCAAAGCCATACCTTTTTGAGGAATACATCAGGTCTCAAGGATCAAAATACTCAATCGATTGCTTTGATCAATACCATAAATTCTATAGAGAGAAATTCGAAAAAGGTATTTCTGAGACGGAAATAATTGTCAATGATAATACAGTAAATGTCCAGAAGCGATATCCTTTCCTTGAAAAAGGAAAGTATCAGATTGATCACGTTACCTGGTTTTTGGATTTAGAATTTTATTCTCATGGCTCATATCCGGATTTTGATGCAATCAACCTCAATGTACATTTGAATCAGTTTTATCATCATTGGAATACTATGCTAAGAATCATGAACCATCATTTCCCGAAGAGGTTAGCGAACCTATTTCTCGATGAAAATATTGATAGCAATATTGCAAAATATATGATGGATCCGCGATTGAATATCAGCGAGGAAACCTATGAGATCATGAAGCCATTTGTATCTCAGATTTGGAAACATTGTCCGGAACTGCGATTACAAATCTTATGGAACGAACAATATAAGCTTGCCCTCTTTACTCAACAATTGCATGAGGATAGCCCCGATGGTGGTTTTCCACTCTTCACAGATCTTCATTGGTTCATCCAAAAGAATGGAACCGATGCAGTTTCCCCTAAACATTTCAATGATATATTTTATTCCCTGAGTCAAACTATGAATCCTTCTGCAAGGAGAAAAGGGATTGAATTATTGCTAGAGTACTCTGATATTGATTGTACTGAATTGATCCGTCAGGAAATTGAGTCTATAGCCCTATCTATTGCTAGAAACGATCAGGAACCGCCTGAGTACAAACTCAATAACAATAGTGGGATCCTCAAACACTACTATATCAGCCCATTCAGAACCGATCACTATGGAGGATTCGTTTTGGATGGAGGTCCCCCGAGGGAACTAAATATTTCCGAACTCCTTGCAGTAAATGCACAAAATTCTCAGGAAACGTATAAGGAAATCGATGATCGATTTTGGAAAACACTTCCAGGAATTCTGATTGAACAGTTTAATGCAGATTGCTTCGCAGAAGTCATTGCCGTATTCAATACACACCAACTACCCCATTCCCATCCTTTCCTTCAGGTAATGCTACGAGATTGGATAAAGCTGTATAGCTTTTTCAATCTTGACCATATTGCACGATTGGATGAGACATATCGAAATACGGTCTATCATTTCTATGCATCGATGGAACCGAAACTCAAATCCCTCAAACGAATTCCCTTTACCGACTTATTTCCCTCAGATCCATTGTATTCATTTCATACTTAATGCGAATTCGTAAAATGGATTAATATTTTCAACACCATTTACAATGGTCTGATGTATAAACACCAGCCACACCGACAAGGAAACCAAACCAATCGGACCTTACCAATAGGAAAGTTGGATCTGCACGGGATGAACCGATGGAAAGCTCGAAAAGTTCTCTTTCGAGAGATCATTTCATTGCTTGCATCGGGAGGGAAATCCCTTCTGATAATTCATGGGTATCACCATGGTACTGTTCTCAGAGACTACATACGAAGCAGGAGCTTTCTTCGTGATCTGCAGATGGAATACCCACTGTTGCCCCCTGTGAAAATAGTTGAATATCAACCTGGAGTAACAAAAATGCTGATAGAAATGAGAGGATCTTATGCAACATGAGTTGAGTTACTCTTCCCCCCGGAAGCCCATTTCGGTAAACTGGACAATTACATCACAATGTAATTACCAGTGCCGTTACTGCTTCGCTCGGTTCCCGGAATTGAAGGGACGGGCTCCTCTTTCCCGAAGTGATATGCTTCAAATTCCTCGTCTTCTTGCCGATGCTGGTTGTGAGAAGTTAACGTTTGTCGGTGGAGAACCTCTTCTCTGCCCAATCCTTCCTTCACTCCTGGAAGTAAGCCGTGATCATGGATTGACGACAATGATCGTCACGAATGGATCGTTGTTGACTCAGAGATTTCTTCAGAAAAATCATGAGAACATCGATTGGATATCGCTGAGTATCGATAGCCAGTTTGAAAGTGTTCAGCAGCAGCTTGGACGCGGAATTGGTCATCATATCGATCAGACAATCAGGAATGCTCAGCTCATCAGGGCGTTCAATATTCGATTGAAGCTCAACTCTGTCACCACTCAGCTCAACTTCCGGGAGAACATGACTGATTTCATTATGTCTCTTGCCCCAGAGCGGTGGAAGATCTTCCAAGTTCTGCAGGTTCTCGGGCAAAATGATCCAGATGTCCGGGATCTGTTGATAACGGCTGAAGAGTTTTCCAAATTTCAGCGAGCCCATCAGCATGTACGGAATGCAGTGTTCGAGGACAACCAGGCAATGATAGGATCCTACCTTATGCTTTCTCCCTTTGGTGAATTCTTTTCGAACGTATCAGGATGTCATAGATATGGCCCCTCAATTCTGGATGTGGGAGTTGAGGCGGGATTGAGCCAGATCGGCTGGGATGTAGGGAAATTTATCGGTCGAGGAGGGGTGTACTCATGGGCCTAATTCAGGATGATACGAATGGAATAAACACACAGGAGGTGATACACTGAGTAAGAAATCCCCCATAACCGGAAAGGATGCAGCACGCATCCAGTCACATGCGGACAAATCTGGGTCGAATCAGGGCTTCAAGGCTCGTGCACAGCGAGCTGCTTCCAAGAGCAAGAAGTAGGTGAAACATCCAATTCCCATCATTCTCTCTTTCTTTTTTTTCTTTTTCTGTTCCTTCACAATAAAAATAATATAGCAGAGAGGAATCCGATCATTGATGATGGGAAATAAGAGGTCGTATTTCATAAGCTTCATGGATATTCTTGGCTTTGCGAAGTTAGTGGTTGAAAATGATCACAAATTGGAGCTGGTCAGAACATCCATGTATACTACACTCATCGATCTTCGAAATTTTCTTCTTACAGGTGATGATAACCATTCCTTTAAAGCAAATATTCAGGAAAGTAAAGAACATTTGAAAAAATACCCCTATCCAGACTTCATTAATGAAATATTGGAATTCAACTTCAAAGTATTTTCAGATAGCATAATTTTATTCATCGAAATCGATCCAACTGAGTCAACGGAGGTGAATATTGAGAAACTCAAATCAATATGCTGGGTTTCTAATCACTTTATAGCAAAATCAATCCTTTTTAAGGGCCCTCTTCTTAGTTTTCCATATCGTTGCGCTATTGCTGTCGGAGAAATGATAATTGATGAAGATAATGGTATTTTTCTTGGGAAACCGCTAATTGACGCTGTCAAACTTGCCGAATGCCAAGAATGGATGGGTGGCGCTCTTCATCCTTCGATCCCAAAAAAATATTATACACCAATACTTGGGCATGATCAGGAACTGATTAAGCAATCTATTCCGATTGATCCTAAGAATTCATGTGTTAATGAATTAGATATTATGGATTTAACAATTGCACTAAATTGGGTGAAACATCATCCTTCAGATCCAATCATTGTAAAGGATCTCCAAAGGGAAGGCCCAGCATTGGCTGATATTGGGGGCCAGATA
>CAZTGJ010000087.1:0-11578 GCA_964613025.1 uncultured Thermoplasmata archaeon
ACCTTGATCAAGGTTCAATTACCAGAATTAAACACTTGGCGAAAATCGGTGTTTATTGAAATATACCCCTGGAGGCTGCTTTTTTGGCAATTTAGGTTCACCATAATATTAAAATAACGCTTTCAAATAGGCGGGCAGAACCGGAGGCACCTCCATGAAGGAAGGCGAGATTGTAAAGTATGACTTTGAAGTTTATGCTGATGATACACTCATTGACACCACCATCCAGGACCTGGCAAAAGAGCATGAGATCGAATCAGAGGAGGCCACATATTCTCCTCAATTCATCATAACCGGAATGGATGGACCATTTCCCGGGCTCAAGGATGCCATACTCAAGGCAGAGGACGGTGGAGAGGCCGAGTTCGAGGTGCCGCCCAAGGATGCATTCGGTGAACGGAACCCCCGCAATCTGGACTATCGCAGGTATGCTGATATCGCACGGATCGCCCAGAAGCAGGAAAAAGATGTCGATCGGGGAGTAAAACTGGAGATCGATGGTCGGATCGCCACCATTACCCTGGTCACACCGGCCCGGGTCAGGATCGATTACAATCACGAACTCGCAGGAAAGACCATTAAAACCAAGGTCAACATCATCGAAACTCTCACGGAGCGTGATGACATTGTCAAAGCGATCCTTGATATCAACCTGGGAACGAGTGAGGAGTTCGAATTCTCGGAAGAGGACGGAGTACTTTCACTGAAGGTTCCCTCCGCTGTGTCCCTTGGATTCGAGTGGTCAACCGTGAAGCTCAGGGTGGTCACCCAGCTCAGGAAACACACCGGTATCAAACACATCCGCTACATAGAGGAATTCTTCCAGAGGACCGAAGTCCAGGAAGAACCCGAGATTAACGTGGATGCCGACAATGAAGGAGATACCGTTGCCCCTGCCGGAGGGGATGGAGCAGAAGAATCCGCTACCGAAGCCAACGAGGATCCGGAAGCAACCGAAACAGAGGACCAGCAGGAAGTTCCAGCCCAGGAGGATAACCCTGAGCAGCCGGAACCTTCGGTCTCCGAGGAACCCTCTGAACCCGAGCAGGAAATTCCATCTTCGGAATCGGATGCTGCGGTTGCCGAACCCAAAGAAGAGTGAGTGTCTAAAAACATTTTTTCTAATCTCATCCGGAAAGATTTAATAGCCCGGATCGAATGAGCCGCTCATGGTGCGATTCATCCATATCTCGGATGTTCATCTCGGATTCGAGCAGTATGGTCGATACGAGCGGTTCAAGGATTTCGGCAGAGCCTTCAATCATGCCGTGGAGATGGGCATCAGGGAGAAGGTCGATTTCTTTCTCATTGCCGGTGATCTCTTCAACAAGAAGCACATAAAGGCATCCACCCTCCTTCAGGCCGATCAGATCCTCACCAAGGCAAGTTCTGCCGGAATTCCCGTTATCGTGTGTGAGGGAAATCACGATTCCCTCTCCTACGGGGACAACTGGTCCTGGCTCAGCTATCTTTCTCGAAAAGGTCTTATCATCCTTTTAGGGCTGCCCTTTCGATCTGATTCATCAGCAGGTAAGGGAGATAGAGAGGGTATAGGGCAAAGAGAGGCAAGTTCCGATGAGGGAGTGGATTGGGGGAAGGGAGAAGATGAGATTGGTGAGGTTGGGGGTGGAGAAACAGGAGGTCCGGTGGGGGCGATTGAACTACAACCATGGGATGAATCCCTTCATGAAGGAAACTATATCGAGAAGTCATTTGGGGAAGAGCGGGTGCGGATCTACGGGTTCGGTTATCTCGGGGCGGCCACGAAACGCCGCATCAGCGAACTTTCCGCTTCACTGATCAGGGATAATGCCATAAACATCGGAATACTCCATGCCGGTGTGGAGGGGGTCATTGCCAACATGCACGGCACCATCCCTGAGAACGCTCTTCGGCCCTTTAAGGAAAAACTGGACTATCTTGCATTGGGACACATTCACAAACGGTTCGAGATCGAGAACTGGGTATTCAATCCCGGGTCTCTGGAGAACTGGAGCCTGGATGAATCCGGACCAAAGAACCCTCACGGTCTCTATCTTGTGGAGATACGCGGAAATGAGGGAGATGCTCCTGGTCATCCCAGTGATCCTGGTGGCCCAAAAGGGATTTCAGCCGCTGTCGTCAATCCAACGTTTATCGATGGGAGCTCGTGGCGGAGACCATTTTCTGTCATGCGTGTGAACCTTGACGGTGTGAGTTCCCAGGAGCGAATCATGGAGAAAGTGGTGCCTGTCCTCACAAAGTACTTTTACTCGGGAATGATACCGAACATTGCGGTTGAGGAGCAGACTGAATCTTCACACATACCGAACCCCCGTTCCTTGACGCAAGCTCCTCTGAAAGATAGGCCGGGAAATCATGCAGTGAATTTCGGAACCCTGGATGCATATATTCGTAATGTGGGGAATAATGCGGGTGGGACTAGTGGGAGATCCGAGGGGGAGGGTCAGGAGAACGAGCTTGGAGAGGGGAAGGAGCTAGAGCATGAAATCGGGGGGAATGAACCGGAGCACGGTATTGAAGAGGAATATGCGGAGGAGGATACGGCGGAGAACGATACCAACGAAACCCGTGGGGGGGACGAGGGGGAGGAAGCCGGGCATCTGTTTGCTGTGAATCAGACCCCGGTCAGGGAAGAACCGGTGATGATCATTCGACTTCAGGGCTCAGTGAGCATGAAGGAAAAGATCGAGATAGATCCCATCCGGGATTATGTCACTAACTCTATTCGACCGTCTCCTTTGTATCTTGAGATCAGAGATGAGACAACCAGGGAAGGATTTGTTGTGGAGGAAGACGATTCCAGCTCGAAGGAAGAACTCGAACGCCATGTGATCATGGAACTTCTGAGCCAGGGAGAATATGGTGCACATGCGGCAGAGCTTCACACGATCATGAGTGAGCTGCGGCAGGCCGTGGCCTCGAAGGATGCAACAGAGCTCAATAGCTTTGACGAGAAAATTCGCAAGTTCGCAGAGGAGATCTACCGGGAGCCGAAGAGTGAGAACACGATGAAGGAACAGTAGAGGGAAAGGACGACCCAGAGCTCAAAGACGTCAAAAAGGAATCTCGACATGATGGTCATGGCAATGAGATAGACCAGGATGAGAAGAAATGAGGCAATGGACAGGGAGAAGAGAAGGGCAAGTTTCCTGCGTTTCACCCGCTGACCCGGTTCGAAGGTTCCGCATCCGTTACTTACTGCCAAATAGGGAGCAATGGAGACCATAAAAAGAAGTCCGGCAATCGGGATAATTACCAGTGGAACGAATTTCACATAGTTCTTCAATGTGGTGATGTAAGCGTTGGATAACGTGTTCATGACCGTGAACCTCTGGACCCCAGAGGAGTTTATGTGGTTATTATCTCTTCGTCTGAATATTCTTGATATTACCATTTGGTTTGTGAAGTGCCGACCTTGGTCCATCAAACAATGACTTCAGTTGACCAGGTCCTGACCCTTATCCACGACAATGGAGATCGGCGTGGGGAGTTTCATTCCAGCCTTCCGCAGTGCATCCTTGGCTGTGATGAAATGCTGTTTTGAGGTGCGAATGGTAATGACCCTCTGACCGGTTGGGACCCGAGCTGCGGTTCCGACGAGCTTCCCGAATGCCTTTCTCATTCCCTGGGATACACGATCCGCTCCTGCTCCGGTTGCCTGTTTGTTCTCCCTGAGGACATGATGGGGATATACCCTGACCTTGAGGTGGTAGCCAGCAGCCCCTGCTTTCCTGTTGATCGTACGATTAGCGGTGATACGCGCTGCTTCAAGCGCCGTGTGCCTGATATGGCAGGTTTCCTTTGCTACCAGTGACAGGATCACAGGAAAATCTCCGCTCTTGTTGCCGAGATCAAACTGGGTGATCCGCGATGCGGGTACACCACCCATGTATTCCCGTCTGGTGTAGGCAGGACCCTTTATCTGCCTGTACATACTATTGGGTTTTCTCACCATGATAATACCTCTGAAGCGTGAATATGATATAAGGGGCGTAATCCCCTGGTATTATTAAATTAACCTTGTGGTTTTTTTTCCCTCAACTATATCCGATCCATGCAGGGTCAGACCGGTTCCTGGGATATCGGTCTCAGTGGCTAATCAGAAGGTCATTCCCCTGAACTCAGCCCCCTTTCCTTCCACTACTGTTCCTACGATCCTTGCTTCTGATTGCCTCACTTCAGATTTCTCCCCGATTCCTCCGCTCCCCTCACCTTCTGCACTCGTGTTCACCGTGGTATTCAGTCTCTCAACGATCATGTGTGCCTCATCCTCAGAAGTTATGATGGCGAATCCCATACCCATATTAAAGGTCCGGTACATCTCGAAATCCTCGATGTTCCCCAGCTTCCGGATAACGTCGAACACCGGGAGGACCGGGAGGGGATCAGTAATCTGGTACCCACAATCTGGATTGATACGTGGGATGTTCTTCAATCCTCCTCCTGTGATGTGGGCCATCCCGTGAATGTGAAATTCCTCCAGAAGGGGCATGATCTCCCTGACATAGATCCTGGTGGGCTCCAGTAAAACCTCGCCCAGAGAAGGAGCTGCAGGATCGGAATCCGGGAAGCTGTCGTTATAGCTGACTCCGGCGGTCTCAACTGCCTTCCTGACCAGAGAGAATCCGTTGGAGTGGACACCCGAGGATGAAAGCCCGATGATGGCATCGTGTGGCTGGACATTCTTTCCTGTGATGATCCTGTCCTTTTTTACAACTCCCAGACAGGTTCCCGCAAGATCGAATCCGTTGACAAGTTCCGGAAGGGTTGCTGTTTCTCCACCGATGATCGAGACATTGGCCAGCTCGGCAGCCCGGTTCAGACCGACCCCGATCTGCTCCATCTTTGCAGGATCCGGCCCATCGATGGCAATGTAATCAACAAAGGCAATGGGCTCAGCACCGATGCAGAGCATGTCGTTCACATTCATGGCCATGCAGTCGATACCCAGAGTATCCCATTTTTGAAGCTCATCAGCAATGAGGATCTTCGATCCCACCCCATCGGTACACAGGGAAAGAACGTGATCACCGAATTCCACTCCTCCGGTGAACGAGCCCGGAAGATTGAACGGCGCCCCCATTCCCTTCCTCTGGTACCCCAGGGTCGAAACAAGGGATCCGATGGCACGGTCCTCCTTTTCGATATCGACTCCGCTTTCGGCATAGGTGAGTCCTTGCTGAGACATGCCTGTCCAGTTCCATGCGAGGTTAAAAGGTTTCGGACCTCACTCCCCCACCGGTACCTGTTTTCCAATTATTGTTGATCCCAGCTCTCAAGAGATCCTTCGGTGTTCCCTTCCCTTCCACCCTTCCTCTTGAATTTCTGATCACGCTTCCCTTTAAACATCCCTATTGCCAGGATCACACAGAGGAGAACGCTGGTCATGGCTATGAATCCGGTCTGATGATACCACACTTCGCCTCCTTTCTCCCCCCCCTTCTCCTGGTACACCAGCACCACGGTCGTTCCCGCCTCGGCACCCTTATAAAAATCCTCCCCGTTAGCAACGATCCGAATTAGTGTGAATTTTCTCTCCGGATTCAAGGGCATTGTGATATTCAGCTCCTGAGTGTCCACCTCTCTTGGGTCCACATCTTCCCCCTCTTCAAGTTCCGAAAACCCGAATCCCTCTGATTCCAGTTTTTCTTCATCCTCGATATGAAGCTGGAATCTGTCATATGCGTTTCCGAAATTCGCCAGGTCCACATTCAGTGTTCCGTTGCTCCCACCTTTCAGAATCATGATTTGGTTGGTGGATGTGATTTGCGGGATAGAGTATGGTTCTGATTGAAAGAGGAAGCCGGTATCCATTTCTGACATGCCTGGTGCCGGCATTCCCTGATGTTCAATGAGTGAGATGTGAATGGTTGACACGGTTACACGATATCCTCCCCCTTTGGGTATCGCCACCGTGACAGGGAATGTTGTGTTCTGACCACCGCTGACTCTATGCTCCCACACATACCCCACATGATATCCCGCAAGTGAAATGTAAACTCTGTACACGTGCTCCACCGGATCATCATCACGAATGGATATATTAAACGTGCACACCGCCCTTTCGTCAGGGGTGAGAGGGGAGGGATCGAGTACGGAGAGAGGACCCATCGACATTTCGACCTCAGGTAAGATTTGAGCACTAGCATGAGAGATCGGACCAATCACAATCAGTGAAGAAAGAAGAAGAACCAATACGACACCTAACCGGGAAACGAGGGGGGTGTGAGGGTGCCGGGAGAAGGCCCGAATGAAACGGGAATCCCGTCCTGTGGTCACTGCAGGGGGTGAGCCCGGGGATGATAGTATCCTGAACGAGAAATACAGGAACGTTAGGACCAAAGCCAGGGACCCACCTATTATCATCAGAGAAGTCGATCCAAACGATCCGTCTGCTCCAACCTCATTGTCCTTTCTTTCCTTCGCCACGTCCACAAGCACCACATGGGTCAATTCGAAATTCTCATCACACAGGGAGGTCAGGGTCACCTCAAGCGAATACAACCCCGGAGCAGTATCCTCATTGGCAAGAACGATCACCGGATATTCAATAACGGCCCCATTTTCAACAAACATGAAGTCCACCGCGGGAATGATCTTCAGCTCACCTATGCTCTCGGACTCCAGGGAAAATATGTCCAGGAAATTTCCCGTATTATTCACAGTTATTGTTGTGGATATGGCAGCACCTTTCCCCGCCTCAAGGTATCCTGTCTCGATCAGAGCGTCGTGATGGCGAAGTGCCTGCACCACGATGTTCGCATGCCGCTCCTTTCCGTTCTCAATGGGCACACCGTCCACCCTGGTGATCTGAGTATGGATCGAGAAATCATAAACCCCTGCCGATGAATTGGAGAGCAGGACCGCGGCAATGGAGAGCTCCTTGGTGGTCCCTTTCCCATTTACCAATACGATCTCGGTATCCGAGGGTTGGGTGATCACCTTTTCCCCACCGTCGGTGGTGACAGTCACAGTGAGCTGATGGAAGCATTGATTGACTAGGGTCAGGCGTACCGACCCAGCATATCCCTCAGAATACCTGACCACCACAAGGGCCGTATCAACCTGAATGTCATAATCACTGACAACTGCTGCATCAACCGGTTCCAAAATGGGAAATACACTGATTAAAAGGAGAGCTGTGAAACCAACCAGGAACATGACACTTTGAATTTCCCTCATGATTATCCTGTGATCTTTCCAAGTACCACGTTCATATAGAGTATGGTAAACTCCTCTGACAGGTTTCTTCACGTGTATACAAATGTGAACCGGTGAATTCACCCACAACCAATTACAATCAAAAATCAGGTTACGATGTTAATCTCATAGAAGTTGGTTCCAAGGATGGGATGTTTGTTGAAACCCGAGACATCACTTTTGAGGACCGATACCGCCTTCGGTTGGTAAAGCCAGATGTAGGGGACATCCCCGTTCACTGCGTTCTGGATCTCCTTGTAGATGACCTTCCGGTCCGAGGGCGATAGCTCCTCCTTCCCTTCGTCAATGAGTTCATCAACGGATCCGTTGATGTACCGTGCAAGATTGCTGATGGAGAGGTTGGAACTCTCCGAATGGAGGAGGGGGTAGACAAAATCGTCGGGGTCCGCATAATCCGCACTCCATCCGGCAAGGAAAATCGGGAAGTCTCCATCCTGAATTCCCTCAGTGTATTCCTCGAACCCGATGAACTCGATATCTATTGTAATGCCGAGTTCCGCGAGATTATCCCTGAGCTGGAGCATGATCCTCCCCGCCACCGAGGTATTGGAGGGGATTTTAAAAGTGAGGTCGTCGAAATCGGTGACCTTATTATCCTCGATGGTGTAGCCAGCCGCCTCGAAGTGTTCTATGGCATTGCCCGGATCGAAATAGAAGCGATTGTCAAGATTGTCACTGTAACCCAGCACACCCTCGGGGATGGGACCGTGGAGTCGTTCTCCATAAGTGTCCTCAAGGATATTATTGATCATATCGTTGTAATTGAATGCAAAAGAAAATGCTTTTCTCACATCGAGGTCGTCGAAGGGTGCCTCTTCGGTATTGAAGCCGATGAAGACAACGCTCATGGTATTCCTGATGTCCGGACGCACAGAGGTTTCGTCCGAGAGGTTTTTGAGAAGAGAAAGTGGGATGTCCGCCATGTCAGCATTGTCACCCTGGATCGCCTTGAGCCTGATGGTTTCACTTTCCTCCACCTTGAACTTGATTTCCTTCAAATGCTTTCCACTCCAGCCTTCCTGGTAATTGCCATTCCTGGTCATGACCACTTCACTACTGCCTTCCACCCATTCCTTCACCTTGAAGGGTCCTGATCCTGCAGAGTGGTGGGCCATCCAGGTATTCTTCTGACCGGATCGGACGCCGCCGTTCGCCTCGACGATCTCCTTGTCGACGATCGAGCAGACGCTGAAAGCGATGACGTGGGGGAAACCCGCATAGGGGGATTCCAGCTGGAACTTCACATCTTCGATACCATCAAGATTGAAATCCCCGGTGATGATCCCCGATTCATTAAGGACCTGGCTCAGCATCCAGGAAGGAGGCTGTGCCATAGTCAGAACCCGTGCGATGGAATACTCCACATCCTCAGCCGTGATCACCCTTCCGGATGCGAACTTCACGTCATCTCTCATGTGGTAAATGTACGACGCATCGCTTTCCGTTCTTGTGCTCTTTGCGATCTGCATTACCAGGTTGGAGCTTGTTTCGCTCTGATAGGTGGCCAGACGTTCGTAGAGATTGTTGATGATGTTCAGTGAGACATCATCATAAGCAACTGCAGGGTCCAGGGTTCTGGGAGCGGATGCCATATAATAGACGAACTCATCGGTCTTCCTTTCGTCCTCCTCCTCGATGATACAGCCGGTGGCCGCAGTGAATAGGATCATAAGTGAAACGAAAGCTGCCAGGAGGGTCCCCTGGAAGGAATGCTTTAATTGTTTTTCACGTTTGGTGTTTGGCGGTAATAGGTGGTGTGCTGATTGGGTCATAGGCAACCTATCCACAGAGTTTTGTTCGGCAAATAGACGTCAGTTAATAAGGTTTTGGTTTATAATCGGAAAAGCGAAGAACTGAAACGCAGCGACTTGTGTATGGGGAAGCACGGAACGCGAAAAATATCGGGGGGGGGCGGGGGGCAGAGCAGGGAGAATCCGTCTCTCCTTTCGGAGAACTCATTCCGTACCCACATGATAAAGTTTAAAACCCCAAACGATTACTTCGGGCAGTATATTAAGGCATTCATTTTTTGAAACCTTGGATAATTCCTCCAGATTAATTGGGGACATCCCTGGGGAGATTAAGATGTACAGGATAATCAAGAAAAGGAATACCGTGAGAATACCTCCTGAAGAACTTGGAGGCGACCTTGACAATGTCGTGAGAAAACTCACCCGCCAGAGCTTCGAGGGCAGGATGGACAAGAGGAAGAACCTCACCGTCGTTGCCACGAATGTCGAGAGGGCGGGGGATGGCCGCATCATCCATAGTGACGGCGGGGTCTTCCAGGATGTGGTTTACGACGCCCTGGTGTACAAACCGGATCTCCAGGAGATCGTGGAAGGATTCGTATGTGAGATCGTGGATTTCGGTGCCTTCATACGTCTCGGACCGCTCGATGCGCTCCTTCATATCAGTCAGATCATGGATGACCACATGGATGTGGACCTCGGGAACAGCAGGATCATTGGAAAGGAGACAAAGAATGATCTCAAACTCGGGGACAAGGTTCGAGCCCGGATCGTTACCGTTTCGCTGAACGAACAGAATCCCAGAGAGAGCAAGATCGGTCTCACCATGCGGCAGCCCGGCCTCGGTAAGCTGGATTGGCTCGATGAGGAACGGGGCATCGTGAGGAAGAAGCCCGTCAAGCATCCCGAAGAGGAAGAGAAGAAGGGATCAGTGAAGCCCGGTGAAGCAGCAGCCCAGAGTGAACAGGAGGCTGCAAAGGCCTACGATGAGTTCGTTTCCACCACCAAGGAAGAAGAGGTCAAAGAGGAAGATTCTTCGGCAGACGAGGATGACGAGGATGTTGAAGAGATCGAACTTGTCAGTGAAGTCGGCGGATCCATGGACGAAGGTGGGGAGGAATAAATCATGGCACTGAGAGCATGCTCCCTCTGTCTCTATCTTTCCGAGGAGGACACCTGTCCTGTCTGCGGAGGGGAGACGGTGAGGGATTGGCAGGGATTCGTTCTCATCCTTGATTATTCCCGTTCCCTCATTGCCGAGAAGATGGGTTTCACCACAAATGGCAAGTACGCTCTAAAGGTGAGGTGATCCCATACGGGAGCCCACTCCCCCGTTCTATCTCACCGGCGAACTCCGCTCCACCTTCAAGGAGGTCGTGGGTGATCTCATAACGGATGATGATTTTTCAAAATTAATAACATCGCTTCAGTCCACGGAACATTCCGTGGTTGCCGTGGGAGATACCACAACCCTCAACCTTGTCAAAGCCGGATTGATCCCTGATCTTTCCATTATTGATCTTGGGACACGACGGGGCCGGCTTGCGGCTGAGGATATTCAGGATATGGAGCATTTCACTGCAAAGGCACGAATACTCGACATCAATAATCCCCGGGAGGAGATAACGACGGAGCTCTGGAATGCAGTCCGTGATTTTTATTCAGAATTTCATTCATCCCCGGAAGATCCTCAGTCCGATGAGCATTTGGAGAGTAACCATAATAAGTTTAAAATATTAAGACCAGGGAGGATGGGCACTACCCCGTTAATAATCAGGATAGAGGGAGAGGAAGACCTGGCTTCACTCCCGTGTGTCTATTTTGCAACCGATGGTGGGCATGTCATGTACGGCCTCCCGGATGTGGGATTGATCCATATCCAGGTAGATGAAACTCAGAGAACGATCGTTCGTGATGCCCTGAGAAAAATGGAGGCATTGTATGAACCTCACAATAATCAATCAAATTGAAAATCCACTGCTGGAGCGAACCGAGCTCATATTCAATGTAACCCATCCCGGTGAAAAACCACCACGGAAGGATGTCGTGAAGGAGTCTCTTGCCAATGAGCTGAATGTAAAGAAGGACCTTGTTGTTATCCACCGGATGAATTCAGTCTTCGGATCCCAGGAGATCAAGGGAGAGGCCAAGATCTACAAAAAGGCTGAAAGACTTCTCGACGTCGAACGGAAACACATCCTGAAGAGGAACGGTCTGCTCAAGGAGGCAAAGGAATGAAACCCCATGTCTATTATGATATCAAGGACGGTCAGATAGAGCGCAGCAAGCAGGCCTGTCCACGATGCGGCGACGGGGTTTTCCTTGCAGAGCACAAGGACCGGCGTTCCTGCGGAAAGTGCGGGTACACCGAGTTCAAACGCAAGCCCAAAGGGGACTGAGGTCAAGGACAATTATTCAGGTCCTCTAATTTTTTCCATTTCTTTTCTGAGCACGTTTTTTTCGAGCATCTCGTTTTCTCGGACTCTTTTTTCTCGATCATTGTCAGTTTTTCAAGCGTAGTGGATACTCCCAAAAAGCGTTTTGTTTCATCCTTAGAGGGTGTTTCATAACAGAACACCAAAATATATTTAATCATCGTAAAA
>CAZTGJ010000088.1:0-11457 GCA_964613025.1 uncultured Thermoplasmata archaeon
TTTCAAGCAAGGTTGAATTGTCGTTATTAAAAGGCTCGCGAAAATCGGTGTTTAAAGGAGTTTGACACCCCTTTGTTGACCGGAATCTCTTTTTGATATCATTATTAGTGAGCAGGTATCCTTCAATGACCATTTCTATCCCGACCTTATCTTCTATTATACTCTTCTGAAGTGTTTCGTGATCATTGACCTTAAAGTAAGGAAACTAACTCATGGGGATTTAGGGCAAATGGAGATGTGTGTCAATTATTTTGACAGAAATCTTCGGGGGGAAGATGATAATTCAACAGTAGGATTGATACTCTGCACTGACAAGAATGAGGCTGTAGTAACGTACGTCTTGGGAGATAATCGCGACCAGATATTCGCAAGTCGGTATCAGCTTATCCTACCAAGTGAGGATGACCTTCGTCTTGAGTTGGAGCGTGAACGTCATTTGTTTAAAAGTGAAATTGATCCAGGGATAGATTCTGATACGTTATGCATCCAACAATGACGACGATGAAAGCCCGAAACCATGATAAACCCCTAGCACCCTCCCTCACCCATGAAAGAGGATTTTGCGATCCATATTCCATCATTGCTGACCACACAGCCGGATAAGCTCAAGGAATACCTGCAGGAGGACCTGGGGTATGGAGATATCAGTTCCAATGTAATTCTAAAAGAAAAAACCGCCACTGCCGAGATCTTCGTGAAAGAGGACTGCATCCTGGCAGGTCTGGAGGAAGCCGCTTCCCTATTCGGCCTTCTTTCTGTCGGAGTGAAGCCCCTGTTCTCGGACGGAGCATCCATTGAAGAAGGAAAACGTGTACTCCTGATCAAAGGTGATGTTCGGTCGATCCTTGCCGCGGAACGAACAGTGCTGAACATTATTTCACGGATGAGCGGGATTGCCACCCTTACCCATGACCTGGTGTCCCGTACCCGGGCTGTCAACCCTGATCTCAGGATCGCCTGTTCCAGAAAGACCACTCCGGGATTCAGGTTCTTTGAGAAGAAGGCGGTGATGATCGGAGGTGGGGACCCCCACAGGTTCAGACTCGACGACTGCATCATGCTCAAGGACAACCATCTCAGCAGCCTTGGTGTTCTTGAGGACCCCGATAATATTCACAACGATTCCGCAGGGGGATCCATTACTTCCGGAGTGAAAGAAGCTAGGAAGTTCAGCTTTTCCAAGAGAGTTGAGGTCGAGGTGGCAACAAGGAAAGGGGCAGTGGAAGCGGCAGGGGCGGGTGCCGATATCGTTATGCTGGACAATATGGAACCCATGGAGGTCAAGGAGACCTATCTTCTCCTCAAAGACCACTTCCCGTCGGTCATCATTGAGGTTTCCGGAGGGATCACACCGGATAACATCATGGACTATGCAGAGCATGCTGACGTGATATCCCTGGGGTATCTTACTCATTCCTATCGATCCGTCGATTTCTCCCTGGAAATGATCACCGAGTGAATACGTGAACATACAGTCTATTGATGAGAGGTTCGGGGAGATGTTAAATAAGGAGATTGCCAGGTCCGGGACCATGGAAGATGACCAGCAGAGTCAGTATTCAGGTGAACATTCTCATGGACACTCCCATGATCATATCTTCGAGTACCGAAGCGTGGAAAAGAGAAAGCTCCTTCTTTCTCTGTCCATCACGACGGTCGTGATGGTTCTGGAGATCGTAGGGGGCATCCTCACCAACAGCATCGCCCTCATCAGTGACGGCGGGCATATGTTCACCCACGCTTTTGCCATATCCATAAGTCTCGTGGCGATCGTGCTGGCAAGTAAGCCTGCGTGCCATCACCGTACCTTTGGCCTCTTTCGTGCTGAGATCCTGGCGGCATTTATCAACGGTCTCTTCCTCCTGGTGGTAGGAGCGATCATCATATACGAGGCGGTTCTGCGGATGATCGATCCGGTTGAGGTCGAGAGTATCAATATGCTGGGGATCGCCCTCATCGGTCTGGTTACCAACCTTGCCAGCATTCTGATCCTTCGGGGTTCCCACAAACATGATGTGAACATCAGAGGGGTTTTCTACCACATGCTGGCGGATGCGGCATCCTCCGTGGGAATTGTGATCGCCGGTGTGATCATCTACTACACGAATTGGAACATCATTGATCCCCTTGTGAGCCTGGGGATATCGGCACTGATCATGCTCTGGGCCTATGATGTGCTGAAAGAATCGACCTGCGTTCTCCTGGAGATGGCACCGAAAGGCATGGATGTGGATACCATTTCCTCAGACATTATGACAAGCTTCCCTGGCGTTGGCAAGGTGTATGATGTGCATTTGTGGACCATCAATCCCCAAAGGATCGCCTTCACCGCACATATCAAGCTCAGGAACGGGGATTCGGGGATCATGGAACAGAGTGAAATTATCACTGGGATAAATGAACATCTCAAAGAAAAGTACGGCATCACCGGAACGACCATCCAGGTAGCGGAGCAGGATGCCTGTGAGGACTGCAATCTCACCTGTGTCGAGGCGAAATCGCCTTAATATTATTTATCTTCCATGATCTCGAATGGATTGCCATCACGATCATAAATGAAGACGAGATTGGGCTTTCCTTCTCTATCCCGTTCATAGACACGGAATCCCTGATCACGTGCTCTCTCAATCAATGATTCCCGATCGTTTACTCCTATGCACAGGTGGCTTACCGTTGGATTTTGGTCAATCGAATCCGGTGATTTGCCATTTTGCTCACTGCTCACCTCCCCACTCCCCTCTCTACTTCCCTCTTTCTGATTCTCATCACGTGGTGAAATGAAAACCTCAATCTTCTGATCCCCAATATCATAGATGCGAACATTGTAGGATCGTTTAAGCCCAAAGAGCTCGTTCATGAGATCTCCAGGTACGGTATATTTACCAGAGCAGGTAAGGCCGAGGAGGTTTTCGAAGAATTCCCGGGCATGTTCCAAAGAAGAAACGAGGATTCCGGAATGAACAACACGCATATCAAATCACCATCTTTTTCTCAGTTTCTTTCATTTGTCCCGTTCCAAAGCATATCATTTAACGTTGCAATTATTCCCTTGAGGAGACGTGCATGGCAATGATCTCCCGGATTATCTTGGCACCAAGAAGGGCAGTGATTCCCTGATCATACATAGGATTGGTCTCCACCAGGTCCATGCCGCAAAGATATTCCGAGGCATGATCGGCAATATCCAGAACATCGGCATAACCCAACCCTCCGGGTTCAGGATTCCCGACTCCTGGGGCAATCGAGGGGTCGAAAACATCCATATCGATGCTCAGATAAATCTTCGTGCATCCATTTGAAAGAAGCTTTTCCAGAGCGATCTCCTCAATGGGATCCGTGACCCTGTCCCTGACATCATGTGCCTGGTAGTATGTGAACGAACCGTCCGACTCGTGGGATTCGATGAAATCGGCCTCTTCCTTGGACCATGAACGAACTCCGATGGGAATGATGTTCTCGATACCCACGATCTCTGAGATCCTCCGGGCGGCACAGGCATGGGAACCCCTGAGACCCAGGTATTCGTCCCGCATATCCATGTGTGCATCGAGGTAGAGGACGCCGATCTTTTCTTCTTCTCGTTTTGCATGGGGAGCAAGGAAATCCAGTACCATGGGGGAGAGGGAGTGTTCTCCTCCGAGGAAAATTGGAAACCGATGAGAAAGACCGAACTGCGAATACCGGTCCTCCAGTTCCATCCGGATGTTGGGTCGTAGCGAGTCCAGGGTGCCGGATTCGGCGATATCTCCGAAATCGAAGAGGGTAATGTCCAGGAGATCCACATCATACTTAGGATTGTAACTTTCGAAATTGTAGCTGGCCTCACGAAGTGCTGCGGGACCGTGACGCGAACCGGTTCTAAAGGAGGAGGTTAGGTCGAATGGGATCCCGGAAAAACAGTACGCGAACTCATTGGACTCCTTTGTTGGAGGGGGGAGAGAGTCGGCAAAAACCTTATGGAACATAGCTACGAGAATGACTGCGAAAAAACGAACTCAAACCCTGGTGATCTTCTTTCTACCCAGAGTTTCGAGATAATTGATCTCCTTTCCCGGTTCCAGATTGTCCTTGTATTCGTCCGGGATGGGAACATTGAAGGTTTCGTAGGTCTCCATGTCCATGAGCTGGACCTCCACACCCATGAGTGCAAGAACCTGGGCCTGCCGTTTGTCGATCATGGGTACCTGGACCTTGTGTTTCACTGGATGAACGATGCTCCGTTTCTGACCGTCGAAGACTCCAATTGCCTCGATTCGTGCCTTTGCCTCACCATGTTTTCCTGGTTTTGAGGTGGAAATGCTCACGATCTTGCATGGTTCATCATCTACGATAATATAACGGCCGACTCTTAATTCTCGTACTTCCGATATCGATTTCGCCATGGTAATCGTCTGCAAGAAACGAACGATATTAATATATTTGCTGTCCTGAATGGAACAAGATCACGAAACGAAAAACTGGCTAAAGCTCACAAAACATGATAACGGCTGGGAAGCTAGCCAATGAAAAATGCACACCCAAATCAATGTTTGTCCTTCTGAAGAAATTTCAGATCTCATACTTGGACAGGGTCATCCCATCTGGAATCTCGACTCTCTCCCGATAAATATCCCAGTAGAATGATCGAGCGTTACCCAGTGCATGATACAGGGGATGATCTTTGTCAGCCCTTAGGACTGAGATGGTCTTATGATTATTATCTATGAGGAGAAGCTCGTCACATCGGTTGAGGATCCCCGCGGTACCGATACTGCATATGGTGATCACCTCATTGTTCTTCACCCTGCGTATGAGTTCCCCATAGGTCATGTCCCGCTCATCGATCCGAACTCCGCTATTTTTCATAATATTCACAATCCCTTGGATGGTCACTGAAGGGAGGATCAGATTGCTTTCCGGGATCTTGATGATGGTATTGTCACGAAGGGCGATGAGGCAGCATGACGTGTCCCATTCCGAGATGGTGCGCTCTTCAAGGGGAAGGTGAGGGCGGTCATCCAGCAGGAGGGCAGATGCGGCATCAGGTTCAATAGATTTTGCCATGTCCACAGCCTTGATACTTATGAGATAGTTGACCCCCAGCTTCAGGCAACCGGTCCCGTTGACCCCCACGGCCCGGACATAATCAGGTATGACCACTCCCTTGAAGGGTTCTCCGAGATACCGGTCGTATCGGGCAGCAACGGCCCTGATGGAAGGTTTTTTGGGAAAGGTAACTCCGATTGACTGTTCCTCGTCGACGGTGAAGGGACGGAGGTACCCCTGAGCCCCCAGGTCCGCCATTTCCTCAAGAAACCCCCTCATTTCCGGTGCACCGAAGAACTGCTTTGTGAAAAGGTCGATGAGTTCCTCCACCGTGGGAACGAGATGCTGTTGTTCCCTGCCCAGGTTGAAGGATATTCCCCGCTGAAATCGCTCGATGTTCTCGTTCCAATTGAGAAGAACCACCTCGAGCTTTCCCGACTCTTTTCCTCCCTCGCTTCGTTTGCAGTAGAACCGGATCCCCTCGAATGTCAGAAAGAGTCCGTAATGGATCGACCGTGAAACCGCAGAGACTTTGGAGTCAGGGTCAAGCAGCTCGAACTTTCTTTCGTCCAGTAGATATCGCATTTGATTCGTTGCCCATTTGATTCCTTCGAAACCTGCCATTGGAGTCCTCCAGTATGAAATACTGCGGGGGGAATAGGATCTATTCCTAGCTCAGGACAAACTGAGCGCATAGGGAAATCATGAATTCCTAAAAAAATGTTTCAGAAGGAAATCGATGCTTGAAATAACAAATTAGTAAAAGAACTTACCAAAAGAACTTACCAAAAGAACTTACCAAAAGAACTTACCAAAAGAACTTACCAAAAGAACTTGCCAAAAGAACTTACCAAAAGAGCTTAGCAATAGATCGTTCAATGCCAATGTAATCAGTAACGGTCAATGCAACCTAAAGCACTATATGTTAAATCAAATTATTATTTTTTAATTTTTCATCTATTCTTTCATCTATTGGAATTTGGCATATCCTTATTAGTTTTTCACCATGTAGGTCTATGATTTATTGTGGGTTCCATTGGAAGCACAAGTTTTTCACATGAAACCCATTCAGGCAAAAGTATTTATACTTTAAATATGGTGCCTTATATAGTGAGTAACATGACTGATATTACCGTTGTGAATATTGTCGGAACGGCGAGTCTCGGGAGTGCTTTTGATCTGAATCAGATCGCAATGACCCTGGAGGGGGCCGAGTACGAACCTGAACAATTCCCGGGTCTCATTTACCGGATCAAGGATCCCAAAGCTGCTTTTCTCATCTTCAAGAGCGGAAAGGTCGTCTGTACTGGCACCACCAGTGAGCAGGATGCACAGAGGGCAGTGAACATCGCAGCGGATCGTCTTCGGCAGGTGGATGTGGAGGTTGCGGATGAACCTACCATCAACATCGTGAACATTGTTGCATCCTCTGACCTCGGAGCCGAACTCAACCTGAATCAGGTGGCAATGCACCTCGGATTGGAAAACATCGAGTACGAGCCCGAGCAGTTCCCTGGCATGGTCTATCGTGTACGGGATCCGAAGGTCGTTATTCTCCTCTTCAGCTCGGGAAAGATCATATGTACCGGGGCCCGGGTTCTTCCCGATGTGGCGCGTGCGGTCGAGATCCTCAAGAATGAACTTGCAGATGGGGGATTTCTTTAATCAGAAGTGGAGTGTGATGGGATGGGCTTTGAAGACCTTACTGAGATCGATCTGAAAGTGTACGAATACGTACGAGATCACGATTTTGAGAACTACCCCTGGGATACTGAACAGGCAGCCGAATATCTGGACATCCCGGAAGAGGAGATCTACGAGGCACTCTCGAACCTTGCTAAACATATCCGTGACAACATCTGGATCCACTATAAGGACGGACATATCAGAATTTCTGCGGATTAGGTCATGCGTTCGCCGGGTGTTTTTTTCCCTAATTCAATGGGAATATCACATTCCTTACGAGCTTAAATGGGATAATTTTATTACATCAAAATTATTTTAATTATTCATTGAAATTCTTTCCATCTCCACTACCAGCCCAATGTAAATTCAAATCTCCGGTTCCTCCCTCGCCACGCCCCCCACCTCCCCCACCTTAGGGCGGTATCAGTTTAGTCTTCCATCTGCAATAGCATAGCTTCCAGTGTATTTTCCATGAGCATGGCCACAGTCATGGGTCCGACCCCTCCGGGAACGGGAGTGATAAGTGATGCCTTCTCCTTCACCTCATCGAACAGTACGTCCCCGCAGAGTTTCCCATCCACTCTGTTCATGGAAACATCAATGACCACCACTCCTTCCCTGACCATGTCCGGTTTGATGAATCCCGGAACGCCTGTCCCGGTGATGAGGATATCCGCAGTTCTTGTATATTGATAGAGGTCCTTGGTTAACGAATTGCAGACACTGACCGTTGCATGGCGGTTGATGAGCATGAGTGCGAGAGGCTTTCCTACGATGTTGCTCCGATTAATGATCACTGCCTCCTTACCACGCAGATTCACCCCCTCGTGGTCCAGTATTCGCATGATCCCCTTGGGTGTGCACGGTGCCAATCCCTCCTCCCCCAGCAGTAGCTTCCCGTAGTTTACCGGGTGAAAACCGTCCACGTCCTTTTGCGGAGTGATGGCTTCCATAACACGCTTCGCATCTATGTTTCCGGGAAGGGGGAGCTGAACCAATATCCCATGTGTTCCGGGATGGTCGTTCAACGCCTGAATCTTCTTCAGGAGAAGCTCCGTGCTGGAAGAATCATAATGCAGTCTGGTGAATTGAATGCCCACCTTCTCGGCAGCCTTCTTTTTCTGGCGGATATACACATCTGAGGCATCATTAGCCCCCACCGATAGTACAGCGAGACCGGGTGAGATTCCCAAATCCTGGATTCTTTCCTTTACCTCAGCTCGTATCTCTTTTGCGATCTGTCGTCCGTTGATGATCCGGCCCATGCCATTCCATTGAACTTCTGGGTAAAAATCTTGTTGTTTGAATGGTGGCTTGCGCCTATGGCTCAGAGGGACTTCTCCAGACTCCTGAAGCAGAATGGATCATTGTGAAACGAATCGGTGAGATTGATCGACATGGAGTTGCACCCACCCTTACATTGCCTCCCGAATTTGCAGTCACGACAGTTGGCACCAAGCTGATCCGTATCGTAATTCCGATTGTATGAGAACGAATTGGGGTCATTCCATATCTCGGCAAGACTCCGCTCCCTGATGTTCCCCTCGAGATACCGATCATTCCCCATAGACAGACACCCCACGATGCCGCCGTTGCTGGTGATCCCGATACTCTGGAACCCGGCAGTACACCCCTTCCAGCCCCGTGAGCCCGGGAGGACATCGGAGTAATATCCAAAGCAGTGGGCACCCACCACCGGGAGTTCATCAAATCTGTTCTTGATTCGCTGTGCAGCAATGAACATCCCCACCGCATAATATTCCTCGGGGGATATCAGATGTTCTCTGCTGAAGTTCCCGAAGGGGACAGCGACCTGGATCTGCCAGTTCACCTGTGCCCCAAGGATAAGATCTTTCATCAGAGGGAGTTCATGGAAATTGAGCTTGCTTATTGTTGTGATAAGAGTGTTCTGTATGTTATTCTCCCGAAGGAGTTCCATGGATTCCATTACTTTTTGGTAGGAGCCTGGCTTGCGTATTGAATCGTGTGTCTCCTGCAGTCCGTCAAGGCTCAACCCCACCACCTTGGGCTGAAGCTCCAGAAGTTCATCAATATGATCTCCCAGCTCAAGGCCATTGGAAACGAGGCTGATCTCCATGCCCAGATCCCTGGCACATCGCCCGATAGAGTACCAGTCCTCCCGCACAAAAGGTTCTCCTCCCATAATGGCCACGGTCTCGCATCCCAGCCCTGCAAGCTGTTCACACAGGTCGAAGCATTCCTTTGTTGTGAGTTCGTCAGGTCGCGCGGAACCGGCGCTGGAACCGCAGTGAGAACAGCTCATGTTGCATACCAATGTGGTTTCCCAGACCGCACATTTGAGTTGAAGTTTCATGGGTTGGCCTCCTGGTCCCCGGAATACACGTTGTAAAATGAAACTCCCATGGTGGGAAAAAGACCAAGTGTATACCCGAATACGAATGCCACGATTACTGCAGGCACCGCCACAGCGATCTGGAAAAGCCGTTCCTCCATATTGGATGGTTTCCTAATTTTATAGTATGCTCCTGCGGTGAGACCCCCCCCTCCTGCTAAGGATGAAAACGCGAGAATGGGGGCTTTATAGCCGCCGGGGGGATGATACATGTATGGGTACGATTGGCCATCGCACATTGAGTATACCGTACCAATTATCAATCCATTGAATCCCGAGAACAGAGCGAGGACTTTTAGGTACGTATTATCCAGTTTTGCGAGAATTCTCTCCCCCAGTGCCTGCTTCATAAGGTCATGAATGTCGGTATCCGGGATCCGCACATGCTCTCCAAGTTCCTGAAGCTTCCGCCTATCCATGCAGTCGGTTAATGTGTTTGACTAGATAATTCTTGTGGTACGCAGGGTGGTAGAAATTGGCGTACTATTGCGAGGGGGGGTGGGTGGGGCGGGGGTGGAGGAAAGAACGATGACCTCGAAAAAAAATGCTACGGGAAATTGGGGGGGGAAGGAAGTGGGGGAAGGAGTTTTCCATACAATGAGTCCATGAAGAATTGTATCATTGAGAGAGGTGTTTTATCTTGATTGGATCCCTGGAAAACACATCGTACAGAATTGACCCGCTGTAGTAGTTGATCGGCTGGCTTAAGCGATAGCTAACGGCGAAGAGGACAAGTGCCAGAGCAACCATGAATCCTGCGAAGATAGAATGCATTTTCCTTTTGGTTATGTGACCCTCCTGCGCCGCCTTCTTCAAAGCGGAGAATGAACCTATCCCAATAATCGAACCTGTCAGTCCAAATACCCAGAGAATGCTTGAGCCGTTGAAGGGATATTCCTCGCCTGTTTCCCGGCTGATCATCCGTTCGTCCTCTCTTCCGCCAAGCCAACCAATGATCGATGATAATGACGCAGTGACTACGGCGATGATGGGATAGAGCCATCGATCCCGCAACCCCTTCTTCTTGATAGCAGCGATTTCCTTATGATCCAACTCCAGCGCATCCGTGGCTTCCTGCAGAGAATCTGTATTCGTTTAATCACTCCCATCAATGAAGAATACGCCGTAATCGCTGGCCTCGCCGTAATAATGGATCGGTTGACTCCATCGGTAACTGACCGTATACAGGATAAGTACCAGAGCGATCATGAATCCCGTGAAGATGAGATGCTTACCCCGTTTTGGAAGAGGACTCAGCTTTTTCGCTACCAAAAATGCCGATATGGAACCAATCCCAACCAATGAGCCAATCATGACCCAGGGCCAGCCACTGCTTGAACCGCTAAAGGGATATCCACTTCCTGTTCGTTCATCCTCCCTTCCGCCGAGCCAACCATATAATGTTGAAAGTGAGGCAGTGACTACGGCGATGATGGGATAGAGCCATTTTTCCCGCGACCCTTTTTTCTGGATGGCAGCGATATCCTTGTGGTTCAGCTCCAGTGCATCGGCTGCAGTTTGCAGGGAATCAGTATCCGTTCAATCGCCCCCATCTGAGGAAAACACACCGTAATCTATTGCTTGGCTGTAGCTATCCTGAATAATGACCTGAATTTTAATGGTCTCATGGGGACGGGCCAGTTCCAGAGTATACCTGAATCCGAAGTATGCGATAACGAGGCCGAGCAGAAGAAAACTCACCTGGACAAACCGTTTTTTCCACGGAGATGGTGGGGAGGTGGAGGCAAGGGAGGATGGGGCTGAGGAAGAGGAGTCTGTGGATGGGGAAGATGTAGAGTTGGATGATGATGACAAAGAGGGGAGGGGGGATGATGACGATGATGATGATGATAATGGGGAAGAAGAAGAGGGGGGGAGGAGTGAGGAGGAAGACGATAAAGACGTTGGGGATTGGGATGAAGATGTTGATTGGGGAGATCGGGATGATGGCGAGTCAGTGGGGAGGTCTCCCTTTGCGGCCGAACCAATTGCCAATGGCATGAAGGAAAACCCACTCAGCAATCGAAGACCATGAGAGAAACCGATGGAATAGGGATATCCCTGATGACGGGTTGAGATCTCGTACTCTTTCGTTGCCTCGGAGTTCAGTCCGACTATCAAACCAATGATGGGGCCAAGGATCGCAGTGAAAGCACTGATGATCGGGATGGACCACTTCTCAAGCATCCGCTTCCTTTTAATCGATCTCAGATCTTTATTATCGATGCCCAGAGGACTCCCGATCTTCTGAAGCTTCCTCCTATCCATGAACATGGGTGATCGGGTTGTGTAATAAATTTTATGGTTCCCTGGTTTGCTGTTGAGTACGAATATTATTTCGTTTTTGTTTCATCGTCATTCGTTCCACCTCC
>CAZTGJ010000089.1:0-11430 GCA_964613025.1 uncultured Thermoplasmata archaeon
AATAGTGGGTTAAATATAAATAGAACGTCGTGTGAGAGAGTGCAGGGTTTCACAATGACAGGTGTAAAGATATCATTTGGTAGAGCAAGGGTTTTCGTGTTCACTGCGATCCTCCTATGCTCGATATTGGCCATGTCACTGATTATGATCGGTGAGAATGCATCGGCACAGGCAGATGGCAATTCCGATTCGGATGACGAAGAATGGTTTTTTGCCTCAACGGCATGCTGCGGGGCCTGGATTGTCAGTGTCATAATCGGAGTCATTGCAGCAAAATTGGTTTATGATGATGCTGAGAAGCGCAAGGAGGAGGGTTGGGTCTATGCCCTTGGAATCATCGTTGCAAGTATGGTATTCCCGTATATCGGAATCTTAATCGTGGTAGTGATCTGGTTATTCGTCAGGCCGGACTGGGATTCCATCACTCATCCGGGTGCAAGCAGACCTATCTATCCACCAAGATATCCTCCTCAGTATCCACCCCAGTATCCTCAATATCCACCTCCTCAACCTCCGGGACCGCAACAGCCGCCGGGAGGATATTATCAGCAGGCGCCCCCGGTCCGCCCGCCGCCACCCCCGCCTCCCCAGCAACCCCGGGTTCGTGATGATGACGAGGACGATCCCCACTACTGATCATCCTCTCTGAATTCGATCACGAGACGATCTGCTTCAGGAGCGCCTTCTCCAGCAGTTCAAGGAATTCCTCTACCGCGCCGTCGGGAACGGAAGCACCCGCTGCAATATTATGCCCTCCCCCCTCCCCCCCCACTTCCTGGGAAGATACCTGAAGGGCTTCGGCAAGATTGATTCCTGTGTTCACAAGGTTCCGTGTGGTACGGGCCGATATTTTGTACCCATTCTCTGCCTTTGCCAGCCCGAGCATCACCTTGGAAATATCTGAATCTCCGGAATTCAACACCATACCGGCTACGATCCCCACCAGATTCTCGGGGATCTGGGTGCCGGCATCAAAGAACTGAATGATCCTCCGCTGCTGGATTCCCAGGTCCTTAAGGACTAATTGAATGAATTGTGCGAGATTTCGTCTGTGTCCCTGGAGAAGATGGTAGGCACGTTCCAGATATTCACCGCGATCCCCCTTGCAGACCCTGAAACCGATCTCGGGATTGAGATTCTTTCCACAGGCATTGAGCATGGTGGCAAATTCTTTTGAATCATGCATAGGTGTCCCGCTTTCCTCCAGCGGAAGGGAATATACTTCGCCGATCATCCGTCTGACATCCTCGGTTCCCAGTCCCATGGTTAAAGCAAGTTTGACCATTCCGGAAATGATGGTCTTTCGTTCATCGCGTTCCAGATCCACCCAGCGTCTGAAGCCGTCCCCCTGTTTGAGTTCTATCCCCATCTCCATGAGGAATTCCAGTGCTCCCCCTTCGCTCCCGGAAACGGAAGGAACGATAGGATCGGATGAATACTGAAGAAGTTTGTGGATGGGACGGGTCTCCTTTCCGAAGTATCTGATATCGAAATCCATCCGGACCACGCCTTGACGAATGCCATCATCGAGGATATCCCGATTGAGTCCGATCAGTCGGCAGTTGGCTGCATCCTGAAGGTCCCCCACAGCTCCTACGATGGCAAGCTGAGCAAGGTCAGTGTTTCCCTTATCCAGTGCCCGGGCAACCAGGTAGGTGACACCTGCCCCACTAATGTCATTGGCTCCACTGTGTCCGAAGAGGTGAGGATTCAGATGGTATGGTGCATCACTGGAAATGGGAAATTCTTCAGGGGTGGGGGAATCGTGAGAGGGGATGAAAGTAGAGGTGGCGGAGGTGATGGAAGCAGGAGAAATCGATGGTGATTGAGGAAGGGAATGAGAGGCATGATGAGGTGGGGGGGAGAAATCGAATAGATTCATCTGACCTGATGGGGCAGGGACCTTCAAATGTGGGCGCTGAAGTGAGTCGGGATCTTTGCCTGGGATTCCCATCTGAGCTACGGGGTCCCTTATCACCTCCTTCGTCCTTGGTTTCGTGGTTTGAGGAATATGATGGTCAGTCACCACCGTACGCTGTGGATCGAAGGCATCCAGTTTTCCCGAACCGAGATCGGTGAACCAGAGAGCTCCGTCGAATGATCTCAGTTCCTGGACTTTAGCGTCGTCAAGCTGTTTGATGAACTCGACCTCATGTTCGATCCCTGCCCTGTCCAGAGCAAGAGAGGCAATCGCCCCGGAGGTAAGACCGTCAGCGTCGATATGGGTGACCACTTTTACGAACGATTGTTGTGTGAGAAAATCAGCGATCCTGGCCGCTGTGTTGAGCATGGCTGCAAAGGGTGGGAGGGAATTGATTAATCTTGTGGAGAGGAATTTGCTGGTGGAGGGGATGGAGGAAGAGAGGGTGGGGAGGGGGTAGGAAATGGAAGAGAAAGCGGAAAGGGGGGAGGCAATAACAAAATAAGTGTAGTGAATGAGGATGATGAAAATTGCAGTGAGCTTGCCTAGAGGCGTTCAGAAAATACAAGGATATACCCGCTGTCATCCCGCATGGTAAACTCGGTCATCCCGTAGGAGGTCGAATGCAGCTCATTGATGATCTCAACATTTTCTCTGATCTTGGAAAAGAGCTCTTCGATGCCGTTCACTGAGAAGTACAGAGTCTGGGAAGCCCCAATACCTGAATCCTTCATGAACTCGAACTCTTTTCCGAAACTGGAGCGTGACTGGAACATGATCTCAACATCCCCGCACCTCATCATCGCCCATTCGAAATTCTCGAGAAGGGGTACGGACATGATGAGTTCGAACCCGAGGTGATCCTTGTAGAACTGAGCCGTTTCCTTGACATTCTCGACCATGAGATTCGGGGTAAGGGAATTCATATGCACGCTTGGTACCTCCACAGGCAATATGTGTTGTGTATACCATTTGCGAGATACCGGGAATGATATTTAATTTTTCGCTCTCGGAATCCTCCCGGATCGTTCATGCAGAAGATGAAAGATGATGAAGAAAGTTTAACATAGTACGACATTTTTCATGGGCACATGGAGGTACACCTGCCAGACTGCACAGAGCTCGAATTCCGAATCACCCTTTCTCCGGAGGAAGAGGAGGAACTCCTGCAGGAGATAGCACGGTCTGGAAAGGAGGGGCTGACACGGTTCTCAGAAAGATATTCTGCCCTTCACAAACAGGATGGTTTTGGCATCAACCTCCAACGATACAGAGATCGCCTCGAAAAGCAGGCCTCAAAGATGCTTGAAAAAAGGAGACGAGCACTGACCGGACAGGAGGAGGAAAGGAAACTCGGCCAATTCAGAGAACTCGACGAATTCAGGAAACAGCGACCTCACATACTCGCCGATCTTGACAGGATCGAGATCATGGACCTGGAAAGGATCATAGAACGGGATGAGTTGCTGAAACTTGTTGGAGAGGATGGACCGGTGACATTATGGGAACGGATCCACGGATGGTTCCTCAGGGCATATCTCCGGATAAGAATCGGATTGCGGAGGATATTGAACATTCTGTTTGGAAAACGAAAAGGGCTTGCAATCGAGGATGAAAAAAGAAAGAAGCTTACTCTGACCCTGTTCGGGGGAAGAACGAAATTCAATCTGGGTGTGTCCGTATCCGAACTCATGAGCCGACCGAGATTCCGGAAAGCATTGAAGCAGGAGCTTGGGAGTTTCGAAGGTAGCAATAGAAACGATGTCAGCTTGGGACCCGAGGAGAATGCGGAACGACTCATCCGGCAGCATATCGAGGCAGGAATGAAACGTGAATTGAGGGCGGAGAAGGAGAGAAGGGAGGAGGAGATCCTGAAGCATCAGGAAGAAGAAACGAAACTTCAGGAGAAGATCGAACAATCACAGAAGGAGGAGAAGCTGAGACATGAGGAGGAGATACGGGAGCTCAGGGAGAAACTCAGGCAAAAGACCGAGGATCCGGTAAGGAAACTCATGGAGAAGAACCTCGTGGAGCTGGGATTCATTCAGCAGGAAGGAAATGACATCATCCCGACCTCATCACTTCTGGAACGATTTGCCGACCTCATCTTCCAGAAGGAGCTCAAGGCCCTTCCCCAGGGAGGAACACGGAGTGGTCAGTCACAGAGAAAGCTCGGCATCTATGAAAAGGCAAAGATGAGGAGTGTCTTCGAAGAATCGAGAATGGACATCGTGACCACCCTGCTCAATACCAGGATCAACCATCCCGGAGACCGGCACATTCACGAAGATGACATTATCGTCTATCGGGAGGAATCGGCGGTATCATCCCATGTGGTGATCATGTTCGATAAGAGTTCCAGCATGGAAGAGAACGAAAGGATGGATGCCGCGAAACGAACGGTGATGGCACTGTACAGAGCTGTTCGAAGGCAGAAGGAGAAGGACAGGATTGATATCATTGGTTTCGATACCCGCGTCTCCCTTATGGACCTCATGTCGGTATGGAAATCTGAGCCGGGAGGGTTCACGAACATTGGGGGTGCTTTGAGAACGGCACGGATGCTGTTCGAGGACTCCAAAGCAGACATAAAGATCGCTTACTTGATCACGGATGGTCTTCCCGAAGCATACACCGATGAGAAGGGGAACGAGGTGGCGGGGGAGCCGAAGATCTGTCTTGAACACGCACTCAGAGAGGCAGGCGGACTCGCAGGGGGTTTCTCAGGGGGATTAAATGCCCAGCTCATCATGATACTGCTGGAACCTGAGGACGAAACCTATGTGGAGGCAGGAAGAATGATCGTGGAGGAGGCTCAGGGGAGACTTATCATCACCAATCCCAAAGAGCTCATGCACGAGGTGTTATCGGATTATCTTGGATAAATATGTCTCAGCATTACATCCATAATTGTAAAGTGGTTATGGAGAGGCTCAACAGATCGATTCGATCAACTGATCTTTTTAAGCAACTCATCAACGTCAGGAATGCCCCCCTGGAGTACGGCATATCCGTTAAACGGCTCTCGCTGTGTAATCTCACCAGCAATATTCGTTCCCATTATTTTCCTTATCTCATCAATATCCCGCGTGTGACCCAGTGCCCAGCATAATTTTGGGAAGGCAGCTTCCGGAAGCATGTTCTTTCCTTCGATCACGCCTCTGGCCAGCATATCCCGTCCCGTTTCGTAGACGCGTAAATGTGTAAATCCGTAGAGAGGTTGAACTGTAATGACAACCGGGATCTCCTCTTCCTGGGCGCGCTCCAATGCAGAATACATGGGTTTCCCGACGTGACCCAAACCGGTTCCTACAATCACAAATCCGTGATACGATTTGTCTATCAATGCTTCCATTACATCAGGGTCCATCCCAGGATAAAAATAGAGTATTGAGACCCGTTCGTCAATCTTCGTATCCAGGAAAAAGTCCTCCCGGTTCCCACGCCTTTGATAATCCTTTTTGAAAAATGAAATATCACGCTCTTGTATCTTTCCCAAAGGAATGTCGCTGATTGTCCTGAAAGTATCGCGTCTGGCGCTGTGCATCTTTCGAACTCGTACAGCCCTGTGAATCAGGTCATAATTATCGCTTGTGGTTCCCCGCATGACTACCACCACTTCCGCCAGATTCCCATAACCTGCGAGGGTAGTAGCGTTCATGATGTTCACTGGTCCATCACTGGATGGTCGGTCACTGCTACGCTGGGAACCAACTATGACCACGGGGATAGGCAAATTCCTTAGAAAAAAGGAGAGGGCAGAGCCAGTATAACCCATTGTATCCGTTCCATGACCTATTATTATTCCGTCAACTCCAGATTCTATCTCATTGGCGATAGCCTTTGCAGTTTTTATCCAATATTCTGTGCAGAAGTTCTCGGATAGGATCTGGTACAGGGTTTTTGGTGTAAGATTACAAATATCCACCAGTTCCGGGACTGCGGAAAATAGTTCCGAGGGTGTAAATGCAGGGATAACCGCACCAGTTCTATAATCCAAACGGCTGGCCACTGTGCCGCCTGTACCCAGGAGGGTAACATTCGGCAGATCAGGGTTTTTCTCCACTTTTTTTTCCGGAATTTTGTAGTCAAAGGAACGATAACCGATTTCTCTGATCGTGGCATCTTCCGGCAATTGAATTCCGATATTATATCCTGTGTCTATCTTCATGGTCAGATAGTCATCCGATGTATGGACGGCACGAGGTAGGAGAACCCCCTCGTAGTGAGATCCATCCGTCTTCTGTACTTTGATCACGGACCAGGTCCGAATTCTTTCACGAATCAGACGATTGAGCAGTTTCCCCCGGTAACCGTCTGGAGGCAGGTATTCGGGTGTGATAGAAACCGGAGAAGTTTTAGATGTTAGAGAAGTTTTAGATGTTAGAGAAGTTTTAGATGTTAGAGAAGTTTTAGATGTCTGAGAGGCTTTAGATGTCTGAGAGGCTTTAGATATCTGCGAAGTCATAGTAATTCCTCCACGATAATTGCCAGCATTTTCCCATCCAATCTTCTGTTATATTCTTTCATTATCGAACCAATAACCGCTCTCATTCCTGGCTTTTTTCCGTTGATGGTCATTCGATCTATCGTTACACTGACAAGAGACCGGATTTCCTCTATCGAGAGTTTGTCTTTACTGGCTTTTGTCAGAATTTTCAATTGTTCCTCCGGGTTCTCTGCTGTGCTCATTTCACCCAGCAACGAAGGCAGTATGGAACGGGATAATCCTTTTTCCGAAACAACTTTGATGGCTTCAGCAAGAATATCATCCGATAAGTGCGCTATGTCGCACCCTTCCCGCCTCAGGCGTCTGGTCAATTCAAAAAGAACATGATAAACCAATGCAACTGGTAATTTCTCTTTAGCAACTAACTGGTCAAATAATTGTATCCGTTCAGCACGAATAAGATGCGTAAGTTGTTCAAAGGTCAGATTCATTGGTTCATATTTCCGAAACAGTTCAAGTGGCCGGGGTTTTATCTGTTTTCTTATCTCTTCCAGTTTCTCGTGGGGATACGGCATGGGTGGGGTATCTGTATCCGGATACAAACGCTCCTTTCCATGTATGACCCGCAAGAATTCGTTGTTACCGTTGGGCAGGGCTCTGCGTGTTTCCTGTGGGACCCCGTCGAAAGCCTGTTTACAGCGTTCTACTGTTTTCTTCAATGCATGAAATACTCTGTTTGTCGGACCCCGGACGGCAATGTATGCATCTCCCTGTTCCAATTGCAGCACATTCCTGATCCTGACATCTTTCCTTTCGTCAATGAACAACTGCCGGGAATGGTGTTTCCTACGTATTGCTTCGGCCCTGATTTCACCGGAATGGAACAGTTCGTTATTTTGAATACCGGTAATGAGACTGCATTTTTCGAATATCTCAAAGCCAAAATCCTTCCCTGGCTGAACTTCCGTCAACAGTATCTCTTCAAAGGAAGGTAATCTGACAACAAATGCCGATTCACCATGTTTCAGATCGGTAAAAAGGTGGCTGATATCAATATAGGTATGTGTGAACTCTTCTTTTTCCAGTGAGGAATTCTCCAATTCAGTCTTGATATCAATAAGGGCTTGCTGGCGGCAAACTTCGGTGGCACATAACTGAACTAACATTGACAGATCCTGAAGACCCTTGATCTCAGCCCTGCTCCCACCGGTTATGGATATATTCACATCCTGCCTTACAACACCGATCCCGCGCCTTACCAAACCGGTGGTTCTCATGTTCAAACCGATCATCCTTGCAGTTTCCAGAAGTTCTTCCGGAGTATCAATGGCTTTATGATCGGTAATGATTTCGGTCAGCGGTATCCCAAGCCGATCCAGATTGTAATAGACACTTCTCCCCCTGTCTTTTGTGGTAATCTTTCTTGCGGCATCTTCTTCTATTAAAATATTCGATATCGGTACCTTCTTTCCACTGCGCAGCTCAACGAAACCATCTCTGGCAACTATGAACGTGCGCTGGAAACCAGTGGTAATGGATCCGTCAAGGTACTGTTTTCTGTTGACCACAATTTCTTCGACAGGGGATCTGCAGTTGAAAAGACAGGCAAGGTGGTAACCGATAGCTATTGCTTCTTCATCAGGTTCGAAAGGAGGGGTCTCATCCATCTCATAGGTACAAACGTGTTCACTGTCCGCATGATAGGTGACCAGGTATCCTTTTTCTACCTCCACCAGCATTCCCGGGTCAAAATCCCCCATCTCCCCCATGACAGCACGGAAACGGCGTTGGAAGGTGTAAGAGGGATTCCTCTGCAGGTCAAGGCTCAGTTCGGCCGGACAGTGACAAAAAAGTTTTCTCTTAGATTTCAGTTGGTGATGTATTTCCAACCCGGCATGAAAACCCAGTTCTTTGAAATCGATGTTGTTGGGATCAAGCATTCGGAGTTGCCTCCTCTACTGGCTGGTAAAGGATTGAGGTCACAGCTTCCGTCGCTTCTTTAATGTTATATATCTTTTATCCAACCAGTTCAACCCAGACCCACTACTGAGTGTTCATAATAAATTCACAAACGAACTCACCCCGAATCCTGTTAATAATTCCCTCTGCCCTGATGCATTACTGAAAATCCAGCAGTCATTCCTGTTGATCCAACGAGGATAAAGAAAAGAATGGGGTATATCCTTTCGCTCCCATCTCCTGTATCGCCCACCCTTTCCCCCCTCTCCATCTTTCTTTCATCTTTCTCTCCCCTCCTACTTCAATCCCTTTGCCTGCCCCCCCCCCCGGATGCTCCCCTCTCCTCCCCCCGTCTCAATTTCCCTCCCCCCTTGCCCCCCCTCTATTACTTTGATTCGTTGTGGATTAGTCGTACGAAAAGACCAAGCTTGACCAAAAAATTTGAATATTTCCCTCCGGACAGGGAAACTTTCACGATTATTTCCTCTCTGACAAGGAAATATTTGCTGTTTATTTCCCTCCAAGGAGGGAAACATTCCTAACTCAATATTTATTCATTCAATCGATTCTTGCTCGGGAAGGTCACGAAGGACGTTCTTGAACTTCTCCCTGCAGATATGAAGAACAGCCTCGACATCTCCCGTCCCGGTGAGACCTGCCGCACCAGGATGTCCTCCTCCCTCCGAGTTCACATCGCCTCCAACGCTCTCAAGAAATGTTCCCAGATGGATACCCCTCTTCACAAGGGTGGGATTGGCCCTGGCGCTGATCCGGTAGTCATCCTTTCGTGTTGATCCGATAAAGGCCACATCAGCCCCCAGGGAAAGAAATGCCCTGGCGGCATCTCCCTCAAAGGCGTTCACCTCGCTGGTGGTGATGATGATCCTCTTGAACTCTTCCACCCTGAGCCGCTGGGCCGCCTTGAGCTTTGCCAGCTTTTTCGAATAGTTCTCATTCCGGGTATTGAGGGCATTGTGGATCTCTTCGATTGTGATAGATGAACTGTCCAGGATCTCAGCCATGGTCCGAAAGGTATCCGAGTGGGCAAATGTCATATGGCCGGTATCGGTGAGGATTCCAGCGAGTAAACCGGTGAGGGCTGTCTGGGGAAGGGTCTTTCCTGCAGCTTTCAGAAGGGAGAATATGATCTCGGCACAGGAGCGTTTCGTGTTGTCAAGGTAATATTCGAGAACGTCCTCACGCTGAAGCCATCCGGCATTCTCGGCATGATGATCTATGACGAGCTTGGGAATGGACGGGAGGATCTCGATCTGGGATGGCGTGGAGGTATCGAGAATGATGGCGAGATCGAACTGCTCGAGTTCAAGTGCATTATGTTCGGTGAGACCTAGGGTGTTCTCAGGGTTATAGAATGTGGAGATGTTCTTTGCCGCGAGATTGAGTCCCCCTGAGATAGAGATGGTTACATTCGGAAAGCAAAGAGCAAGGGCGACAGCACATCCCAGGGCATCGGGATCTCCGTTCCTGTGAAAGATGACAACCTTCTTCTTCTCTGTGCTCAGAAGGTCGATGGCATTTGAAAAGTTCCCTTGCTGGTTTGAGTGGTTTTGATGGTTTGGTTGGCTTTGCTGGTGTAGGTAGTTTTGGTGGCCTTGCTGGCTTTGCATATTTTGCAGGCTTTGCTGGTTTTGCTCCACAGCACTCCCTCGATTATGATCAGGATTGAACCTTTATTGAATGTGTCTTGTGGCCGGTATTCTCAGAGCTATCCTCGGTATTCACGGTGAATGTGTACGTGCCCTCCTGAGACAAGACCAGGTAACTACCGGTGTATTCCGCTTTTTTTACTCCTGTCTTTTCCATGGGACGTATCTCGGTACTGTTATCGGGATAGGTGATTGTGAGAATGGCAGTTTCCACCTTACTGTTATCAACAACTGTTGCGTTGATGGAGATATTGGTGTTAATCGGTAATGTTGGAGATTCATCCAGAATGAACGTGACATTGCCGGCTGTCTCATTGGTCTCGACGGTCCAGAGGTCGATGGCCTCCACTTTGGGATCAACCATGTCGTAGAAGGGGGGGTTCAGGAAGAGGGTGAACATTCCGAACCATGCAAAGAAAAGAAGCAGTGAGTTCCCGATCCAGTTCTTCTTCTCGAAGGCGGAGGTATCGATCCTGATAAGCTGAAAGTAATCCCTCATACCGGCGATAGCCATAAAGATCATGAGAAGTCCGATTACGCGGTAGCTCTCGTTCACTCTGACCAATGAATAGGAGATCATGGCGATGATGAATGCAAGGACGATGACCATCCTGCTCACTTTTGCATCGCGGAATTCCTTCTCTATGTATTCCTCCCGGTCGAACTCGGGAAATTCAAAAACTGGTTTATCGTCACGCCTGGATTTTGCTGACAAAACAGGTTCACCGTTGCGTCCAAGTTTGGTTTTCCTTAAATTAGTTTCTTCTAGACTTATATAGTCCACAATTTTTCTTTTGGTCCCCCACCCAGACCTTCTGCCGGTCTCCACAGGCTCACCTTTTCTTCACCGGGTTCATGATCGTTGATTTCGCCGTCAGCCCGTTCACCCTGCACGCGCCCCGTGGCCAGTTTCGTGTTTTCGTTGTCGTACTAATCGTAGCATTGGCAGCACTGGAGGTGGAAGCGGGGTGGGGGCAGTGGAGTGTTACGACACTGGAGAAATTGGTGGGGGGGAGGGTGGGAATGGAACGGAGTGACATTACGGGCGTAAGAATCCTGATGGAGAGGGTGGGGAAGTGAAACAACAATGCGGGGGAATTGATCGGATTGGAGATGATAAGCAGGTTAATAAATACTGGATACCCGGTCAACAAAAGGGTCAATCTCAATAATAAGGTAAGAAAGTCTTTCTTTGATCAATTTAATAGCCGAAAGTTGAATATTATAATTAAGATTTCTCATTACTATTTGATAACAAATATTTTTTCCAAAAAAAGTGATTGTATATGAAAATACATCCGGCAGCGTCAACCATTGGAGAATATGAAATTATTAAATTTTTCCATCCCAAAGGTTCTGGGTCAGTAAAAAGAAAAAATCCAAAAGTACATATTGAATATATTGAAGCAATAATTAATATCTTCGCAGATTTA
>CAZTGJ010000090.1:0-11337 GCA_964613025.1 uncultured Thermoplasmata archaeon
CGGCGTAACCACCCTGGACACTCACTACTTCATCCGCAAAGGCGGGAGACTGGAGATATCCACCGGCGCACAAGTGAACCTGGACGGCCGTAGAGTGGCTGCCAAACATGGAGCTGAACTGGAAGTGACATCAGCCGATATCAGCAACGGTTTGACCATCTCCCTGGCTTCCGATGATGCCCATATACAGGCTACCACCTTCCGGAATATGGTAGCCGGTGTTTCTGTCTACATGGCTTCGCCCCTCATCGAGGATATCACCGTCCAGGACGAGAACGGATCCTACATGTACGATTCATCAACCGCTCGTCCAAAGTATATCCTTGAGCCTTCCGGGATCTACCTCTACCGGGACACATCCAGAATAGATGGAGGCAACCTGTTCACCGAGGGGAATTATGGGGTCTTCGCCATGACGAGTGAAGCAAGCATACAGGACATCTCCATTACAGACAAATTATGGGGAGTGGCGGTGGTGGATGGACATCCACGTCTGGAAGGGTGTTCAATCTCCTCATCGGAACTGGTGGGCATCACCACCTCGGACGGGAACTGGCCCTACGGGAACGTTTCCCTGACGGTTGAAAACTGCGATCTGCAGAACAATCCCACCGGTATAGAGATATCATATGGTGATATAGACAGTAAGGGTACTCCCCACAACATCCGTATCGCCAATAGCACAATCAATGGCGGGACCCTGGCATTGGATGCCGAGATCAGAGACAGCATCATCCAGGGCAACGAATTCACCAACAACGGAGTGTTCCTCGATGGAAAGAGAGTGAAATTACTTGGGAATACCATCTCCGGTGGTACTGGCCTGGTCCTGATGGGAGAAAGCCTCCGCCTGGAGAACAACACCTTTGACAGTAACAATCACGGCGTAACGATCTACGATTGCTCCCCCATATTTGTGAACAACGATTTCACCAGGAATCAGTACGGGATCTATGCTGACAACCGGGGTCAACCAAAATTGAAGTACAACAACTTCGAGGACAACAGCGAGTACGGGGTATACAACGAAGATTCCTCCACACGTGTGAACGCCACCCTGAACTGGTGGAACGCTGCCAACGGACCGGGCGGCGAGGGGTCAGGAGACGGGGACGCGGTATCCAAATATGTCAGCTACGACCCCTGGCTTGAGGAGCAGGGTGACCACCAGGGTCATTACGAGAACTTTGCACCTGAGTTCCCGACGCTGGAAATGCCCACGGAAGCCTTACTTGCCTTTGATGCACAGGGTAGGGCAAATGACCGGGAAGGGGATATAATCCGCAGGGTGGAGTTGAGGTTAGAAAATGTGAGTCGCGGCTCTGGCGACTACGATTCCGGATGGATCCCCTCCCTGGCGATCTGGCGGGACGTGGATGTGTGGGGTGGTTATGCCCACATTTTTGATGCCCTGGAACTTGATGGTGACTATACGGTCTCGGCTCGTTCCTTCGACGGGAACGATTACTCGGAGATAGTGTCAAATGAGATATCCGTGGACCACCCCGAGCTGGAAGCCCACAGCCCCATCGTCATCACCGGGAACGCCGGGTTCACCCCTGCCAACGGGGTACGTTCCGGCACGGGAACCGAGGGAGATCCCTTCATCATCGAACGCTGGGAGATAACAACCGAGGATGGGGACGGTATTTCCATTTCCGATACCACAGCACATGTGCTGATACGTCTCTGTCACATCTACTGGCCCGAGGCACAGGATTCTGACACCGATGGGATCGTGCTATCCAACGCGGTGAACGTTCGAGTTGCGGACTGCCGGTTCGAGAGGAACTATTACCAGATAAATGTGAAACAGGGGTCAAAGGTTGAGGTGAAGGGCTGCCTTTTCCTTGATACGGACAGCGGGGAGATATGGTCCCAACAGAGTGATCTGGAGGTGACCGGCTCGTGGTTCCACGGGGAGAAAATCGCTATCAACATGATTGGCGGGAACGATGAGAACGGTCTGGTAGAGGACAACATCATCATCTTCAAAGGCACGAACAACGGTGGAATATTCCTGTATACCATTGACTCTCTGGTGTCCGGCAACATCTTCATGAACGGCACCGTCACCGCAGGGACATCCAACGAAGATAGTGATTTCCAGATCCATAATAACACCTTCAGCGGCGGTAGTGCGGGTATCTGGTTCAACGACGGCAGTCCTGAGATCTCACGGAACCTCATCGTGGACCATACCGGCTGGGGGGTTTACGGGTGGAGATCTACCATGATGCTCAGGAACAACAACCTCTTCGGCAACAGGGATTGGGGTGTCTACAACAGGGATGATTCCGCGATCATCGATGCGGAATACAACTGGTGGGGCGCTGCAAACGGCCCCTCTGGTGAGGGTGCCGGTGACGGTGACGCGGTGAGCGAGTATGTGGAGTTCGACTCTTGGCTCACGGAACCGTATGTTGTGAGAGAGAATCATTCCCCGACCTTGGAGATCACCGAACCGGACGGGGCTGGAGAAGAGGCGGACGACAGCTACACCATCACCTGGACCGCCACTGACGAGGACGATGACACCCTGACGATCAGCCTCTACTACGACACGGACAAGGATCCGGATAACGGGAGGTCAGAGATTGCTTCAGGTCTCTCTAATTCAGGCTCCTACCACTGGGACACGAGCGAGGTGGAAGAAGGCGGGTACTACATCTATGGGAAGGTAGACGATAACAATGGCTCACAGGCAGCTACATATTCTCCTGGAATGCTGGACGTCTCACATGGAGGAGGACATGTAAACAATCCTCCGGTAATTGAGATCATGGAACCGGACGGGAGCGATGATGAAGCGAATACTGTGTTTACAATCCAATGGACTGCGTCAGATGAGGATGGGGATACCCTGGAGATCGACCTCTACTACGACACGGACACCAATTCCGACAACGGCAAGACTCTCATCGCTTCCGGCCTGGGGAACTCGGGAAGCTACAACTGGGACTGCTCGGAAGTTGACGAGAACGACTACTACATCTACGGTGTGGCAGACGATAACAATGGCTCTCAAGTTGGTGGGTATTCGTCCGGAACGGTTATCATCTCCCACCCCACCCCCCCACCCCCGAATCATCCCCCCGAGATCACCGTCTCCGTTGAAATAGCAGACGATTACACGTATACCATCAATTGGGAAGCATCAGACGAGGACGGGGACACCCTCTCCATCGATCTCTATTACGATACTGATACGAACCCGGACAATGGGAAAACAATGATCGCAGAGGAACTGGAAGACACTGGTTCCTACCTCTGGGACATCTCCTTCATGGAGGACGGTGATTATTATGTGTATGCAGAGGTCGGAGATGGACAGGGCGGGGAAGAGATAGATTACAGCGGGAAATTCACCATTGCCCTTCCCGAACTCCTTCCTGATTTCACAGTGATCTCCCTGGAGATCCTGCCTTCGGCTCCAAGTGATGGAGCGCCAGTGACAATCAAGGCAGTAGCGGAGAACCTTGGTACCGCTACCGGTTCCGGTGACGTGGAGTTCCTTGTGGACAAAATTGCATTGGACAGCCGATCACTCACACTGAAGTCGGGAAAGAAGGAAACGGTGACGTTTTTCTGGACGGCAGTTGAAGGGAATCATTCCATCGTTGTGAGGATAGGTGTAGCCGAGGATCCCAATACTGTGAATAATGATGCCACCCAAACGGTGGGCGTTGCCGGAACACCAACAAGAAAAGGGACTTCGGATGATGAATTCCCCGTGTTCTGGACCGGGCTCGTGATTATCGCCATACTTGTGGTGATGGGGAGCGTGATTGTGTTCAGACGAAAGAACGGGAGGGAGCTTGAGGAGGCAGGGGGGGGAGGGGAGCTCTGTCCGGGTTGCGGAAGTGAGACCACGTATTCCGGTGAAGAAGAGGACTACTACTGCTGGGAGTGCGAGGAGTATGTTGGGGAAATGGGTTAACTGGTAGCGAAATAACTTCTTGTGAAAATGAACAAGCTAACTTCTTCGAGTTCTATTTATCTGTCTTCGATACCTCACCACACCACGTACAACATATTTGATCTTCCTTCATTCCCGGATCGGTCACCCTTTCGTTACTTCCCGCCCACAGGCTCACACACGCACATCCGATCCCTGTCCACCAGCAGTAGCAGCACCGGAAGCACGATCACACTGGCAGCGAAACTGTAGATCACCATGAACGCGGTCATTATCCCGAACGCTGCAAACATCTTCATGGACGCGAAAGCTAACACCGCGAAGCCCAAGGCCGTGGAGGCAGCGGCACCCAGTAATGCCATCCCTGTTGCCGGCAGAGTCTTTTCCACTGCTTCGACGGGACTCTTTCCATTGGCCCGTTCCTCCCTGTAGCGCTGTGTGATATGGATCGAGTAATCCACGCCCACCCCTATGGTTATGGAAACGATCATTATCGAGGCCACATTGAAGCTGTAGCCCAGGGCGAACATGGTGCCCAGGATCCATATCGCGATAAGGCAGATGGGGATAATGGTGACGACCCCGAACTTAATCGATCTGAACACCAGTAGCAGCACCATGAAGCAGACAACGAGAGTTATCGCGATGGAGGAAAGCATGGAGTCCATGATCGCGTTTATCACTGTGTAGATTACAATAGGCTCACCCGTGGCAACGAATGTGATCGTGCCTTTGTTTTCCAGTGGCCTGAGAGGGGAGGTATCCTCTTCCAGCTCGTCCTTTATCTCCTTCATACTCCCCATCCCTTCACTATCCACCACATCGATCCACATCACGGTCTTTTTGTAGTTCTCTTCCTGGTCCCTGTGAAGCACATGTTGAATGTCCGTTGGGGTGAAATTGCCGATGCCATTTTCGTACAGGTAATCATAGACTTTAACCACATCGTCATTCGTGTCAGGGATGGAATCGTTATTCTCATCCCTGATATCAATGCCCAGTTCTCCCGCGAGAGTGGAATTTTGCATGACCTCCTTCACATAGGGACAGATGTACACCACCTGGGGTTCTCCTCCAATAATGGAGACATGCTTGTCATCTTTCATGTTGTCTATCGTTTCATCCAAAGCGGCCAGCACCGCTGGATCGCTCACATCACCCTCCACGAGGATCTCCACCGATTCAGTACCCTTCATTGGAAAATTTTCCTGCAATAGATCCGCCGCTTCCATGGACTCGGAATCCTCGGGCATGAAGTCCTCGGGAGTAAATTCCGTTTCTATCTGCACTGCCCCGTAGATCGAGGCGATTGTGAGAATCAGTATGATTACTATGAGGGGAATTGGATTCCTGCTGACTTTCAGGACTGCCTGGGATAGTGGATGTTTTGGCTCCTGGTCTTTAGAGACCCTGTCGGATGCTTTCTTCTTCGTTCCCACCTTGTTTTCCCCTCCATTACCTTCCTTGCTGGTCTCCACACCCTTACTTTCCACACTATTTTCTCCTCCCTTGCTTTCCGTCATGGTCTCTATGCCTTCACCTTCCATCTTGGTCTCCTTTCCTTTTTTTTCTTCCTTGTTCACAGTTGTCTTAACTGCTCTGCTATCGACAATCACGCGCAGAGCTGGCAGGAATATTCCCATGACAACGAATGCGGAAATGACGCCGATACCCACCTGCATCCCGAATTCTCGGATCGCCTGGATGGAGGACAATATGTTCGAAAAGAATGCCACGGCGGTGGTGACCGTTGCCAGGAATATGGCAGCGCCCACATGGGTGATGGTCGATCCGGCTGCCTCCCCGGGTGAAGCATCCTTTTTTCTTTCTTCATGATACCGGTGAAGTGTATGTATCGCATAATCTATCCCCAATGCCAGTATCATGATCGGGGTGAAGAAGGACATCATTGTCATCTTCATACCGAGAGCAGCGCTTATCCCGAACATCCAGATGAACACTATCGGGATTCCCATGACCGAGAGAAGAACATCGCTCACCCGGCGAAGGCTGAGGAAGAGGACAGCAATGATCAGAATAAGACTGATGGGCAGAAGTGTAACGCCCTCCGTCATGCTTTCTTCCATCTCCGTCTCGAAGCCCGCAAGGACTCCCACTTTCGTCTCCCTGCGATCAGTATCCAGGACGGCGTCCTTCACTGCCAATTGACCGTCTTCATTGTCTGGATCCAGTGGGTCATAGACGATCTGTGTTACGATGATGGCGGCTTTCGCCCTGTGTCCGTTCTTCCCGTTGTCCCCGTTTTCTCCGCTTTCTCCGTCCCCCATACTCTCCCGGGTTTCCAGATCCTTCGAAACCATTGCCGCTAGTTCCGGGATCTGGAGCGTCTGCGCTATGGCGTCGTCGAGCTGCTCCTCGCTTGCCCCTTCGATGGTCGTGCCGGCACCGTAGAAAAGCGCCTGATTGATCGCATCCGCAATACTCGTGACACTGTTTGGGTCGTCTATGAGATAGTTCTTTGCATCTTTGTCCGTCCTGATATTCTCCTCTATTGCCACCAGTTCCAGCAGACATTCCCTGGTGAGAATGTTCCCGTTCTTTGCCACCACAACGGTATAGACCCTCAACACGGGGTCGGGGAAATTAGCATCGATCGTATCATCTGCTTCGATGACCGGGTCATCCGGGGCGAAGACGCTCATATCCGATTCCTCTTCCATGTCCATCATTGGGAATATACTCAGGACTGTGATGAGGAGTACGAGTGCTACGATTGCTTTCGGGTGGTTCCTGACCGTATCGCCTGTTATTTCCATTATTTTCAACGTAGTCATTGTATCACTCGTAAGGTTGGCGGGTTTCCGGGATCGCGGTTGAAATCTGGATGTGCAAGAATTGTTGTTATCTCAATTAACGACATATTCTTTGCGATGATGCGAAACTATAAATAGCTTTCTTCTTTCCCGGAATTGTGAATCAGGAACCTATTAATGAACTCAGACTTCTCGGCCTCACCGATTACGAGGCAAAAACATTCGTTGCACTCTTCAAGATCGAGGAAGGAACCGCCTCCCAGGTGGCAAAGGTATCAAAAGTACCCAGATCGTCTGTGTATGAAGTGCTGCGCTCTCTTGAAAAGAAAGGATCGGTGATCCTTGAACAGGGAAAACCCATGAGATACAGGCTGGTACCTCTCGCATCCGCCCTGGAGAGCCTTGAGGGATACAGGAAGAAAGAGATCGAGGAAATGCGTGAGAACCTGGAGAATGCAAAGAAGGACATAACCGAGAGCCTGGAGGCAACCGAGATCGTAACACACATAGAGGAGGAATCATTCTGGACCATCAGGGGGGACGAGAAAGTCCTGGCAACGATCAGGGACGTGATCAGGGGCGCGAAAACTGATCTGAAGGTGGCGACATCGAGAGACATCTATGACTTTCTGGATGATCTGAAAGAGACGGAGAAGAACGGGATCAAGGTGTCGGTCTTTATTGCACCGGAGGTGGGCGGGGATCTGGGATTGTCCGATGTCTTTGTTGCAAGTTCGAAGGAACTGCACGACAGCATACACCCTGGAAAGAGTAAAAGCCCCAGCATGAAGATTTCATCCGGGACGCTAATCGTTGCCGACGATTCGGAGTGTGTCATCAGCATGGTAAGCTGGGACGAGAAAAAGGAACCCTTGAGGGAAAGAACCTGCCTGTGGGCGAGGTCGGCGGGACTATCGAGAATTTTTACTATGTTTTTCCATGTGCTGGTCAAAGGGATGGGAAAGAGAAGATAAACCGTATTTTCTATACCATTGATCGAGAGAAAAAACGAAAGGAATTTAACCGTTTATGAAAAATGAGGAAGTTGTGAAACCATGAAAAAAACGCTCGTGATACTCTTATGCCTCTTCATGCTGCTTGGCTCGGTGACCTACCAGGCGGGTATCCCCACATGCCGTGGGGGGAGCCGCGAAGAAATCTCCGCCACAACCATGGATATTCTCGATGTAATACCGGGAGAGAGCGGCTATCTCCTCTACAACAGCACCAATTCTGAATTCGGTGTCATGCAGCAGATCGATCTGTGTGCCGGCCTGCCGGCGTCTGTGTCCGAGGCCATCATGAAGGTACCGCTCTGGCTTCGCCCTGAGCTGTCGAACAAGTTCGGGGAACTCACCGAGGTGAAGCTGAATGTGGGCTCACGCTGCGCACCGACGTTCGTCGACCTGGATGGGGATGGAGACCAGGATCTGACCGTGGGTTCACAACATGACCTTCAATATTTCGAGAACGTGGGGAACCGGTTCATGCCGATATGGCAGGAAAATACGGGTATGTACGGATCGATCCAATCGAAGCTCGGTTCACGGAGCACCCCGGCATTCGCTGACATGGACGATGACGGCGACTTCGATCTCACCCTGGGACAGCAGGATGGCACACTCCGGTATTTCGAGAACATCGGTACTATGGCGGAAGCGGCATGGACGGAGGACAGCTCCATGTACCAGGGGATCCATGCGGGAGGGCACAGCAATCCCGCGCTTGCTGACATAGACCACGACGGTGACCCGGATCTGACCATCGGCAGCGTGACAAACATGCTGTACTATTTTGTGAACGATGGTGGGTCATGGACCCCACATCCCACCATATACGAATCTCTGGACCTCACTGGCTACAACGCACCTGCCTTTGCCGATCTGAACGACGATGGTGATTTCGATCTTACCCTGGGAAAAGGCGACGGTACCGTTCGCTACTTCAGGGACATCGGCACATCCGGGCACAACTGGATTGAGGATCCCACACTTTACGGGGATGGCGAGCGAAGGATAAAGGTGGATAGCTCTGCCTCACCCGCCCTTGCCGACCTGGACGGTGATCACTGCTTCGACCTCATGGTGGGGAGCGGCGGTGATGCCCTGGGGGTCGGAGATGGTGAGGCAATGTACTTCAAGAATCTTGGCACTGCGCGAGATCCCGGATTCGTGGATATGAGTTCAGGGATGGTCTATGAACACGACATCCAGGAATTGACAGGGGTAACGATGTCACGGAGTATCACCGTACCAACGAGAAAGGTTATGGTGAGAGCTGAGACCGACCTGGTCGATACCTATGCCCGACAGATCCTAGATGCCGACGACAAATATGCCGATGAAATTGGCTTCTCAATTGCCCACACCCCCACGAGCATCCTGCAAAGTAGTGATGTTTATCCCGAGGTTTTCAGGGAGAATGCGGAACTGATCTACCAGATCGAGCCTGAACTGGATTATGTTGACCTCGTGGAAAGATCCGGTCCTGATGGTAAGTACACTACCACAATCTACTGGGTAAACGAGAGTACCGAAGGTAACAATGAGGGAGGAAACGAAGGTGCAAGTGGAGGAGAAGATGAAGATGAAGACGGGGGTGGAAATGAAGCTGAAAGCGAAGGTGACGATGGAGGGGGTGAAGCCACGTTCGAACGGAGGCAGTACGAACTGCCCCGGGACATCTATTACTGGTACATCGTTCATCCTAAGATCACAGACGAGTACCCCACCTACATCAAGCCGGAAACAGGCGAACCTGCTTCCCCCGAGAACGGGGGACGGTTCTGGAGGGAATATCTTTTCTACCACGCCGACGCGGAGTATCCCCCGGATCCGGGCAGTGGGGTGTGCTACCCGAAAGATGAAGCTCCCCCCATGTTGAAAGAGAAACTGGAAGATGTGAAGATATTATGGAACTGTACAGCTCACAAATCCCCGCCGGGATATGACGATGACGGGCACAACAACGGCAGACCATGGGACTATGGGGATCATGCCATCGAGAGGGTCAGCAACTGGGTGCAGAAGACCATCTGCATGAGAGCCTCAGAGGACGACGACGGGAACCGCCCGATCCAGCCGGTGAGGATCGCTTACGAGCACAATGGGAACTGCGGTGAACTCCAGGACCTCTCGACGGCGGGCGGACGAACCGCCCTTATCCCCTCACAGGGTGTCGTCGAGATCGGGGAGGACCATGTCTGGCAGGAATTCTGGGAGCGTGGATGGCACCACTGGGATAACTGGTGGAGCGACGGTGGCACAGGGGTGGATGTTCCCGAGACGTATGATGGGAACTGGTGGGAAGTCTCGGTTGTCTGGGTCCACCGCCCAGACGAATATATCCGGAATGTAAACCACAGACCATATACACCCACAGGAACCCTGAAACTGACTGTTCTCGACAGATTCGGCAACCCGGTGGACGGTGCTACCATCTTGGTAGACAGCCATTCGTATGCCACAAAATTGAATCCCTTGCACACACCGTTCAGTCTTCCGCCGGTACCGTGTTTCTGGAACTACACGGATACAAAGGGGGAATGCCTTCTGAAGCTGGGCAAGAACGATTACACCATCCATATCTGGAGCAGGCTCGGCAGTGTACCTGACTATCAGATTTCCATCGAGGAGGGGCAGGAATACAGTTGCACATTCAATGTGGACGGGAAGATGCCCACCCATGATATCGATCCCTCTGACCTTGGAACCATCTCCGGGAATTCAAGGACCATCCGATTCGGATTCAATGTGCCGGAAGGAATCCAGGAGCAGGTTCACCTTTTCGAAGCCACAAGGCATCCCCAGCCCATATATATGAACAGAAATATCGACTTCTTCATCTGCGACAGGGAGAATTATGTGAACTATCTGAAAGGATATGAGTTCGACTGCTATGAGCTGGAGGAGAATGTGGTTGAAGGGACCGTAGATGTCACAGTGCCGAAGGACAAGGACTGGTATTTTGTTTTTTCCAACACCGAACCTCTCCAGACCGGGAAAAAGATCGAGATAACCATGGACGACGGTAAGGGCGATGACGATGATGGATTCCTGAATAAGCTTACGGATAATGGATATCTCGTGGTTGGAGCCTGTACTGTGATCGCAATTGCTGCCGTGGCAGTTGTGTTCGGTAAAAAGAAGGGGGAGCGAGGAGTATCATGAAGAGGAGTAAGCGGCAGATGGAACCCGTTTCCCGGGTGCTTTGACGAGACCCAGTACTTGGAAGATTTTGACCACCACTACTGCTGGGAGTGCGAGGAATACGTTGGGGAAATGGGAGGTTAGAGAAATAGCGAATAATAGAGATGCGAGTTATTATTCAGGAAATGAATGATCTCGATAGTCATTCACCAAAGTCATTTCACCGGAGCCTGGATCGACATCGACACAGAAGAATTCCTGAAAGGAGAGAGGAAATACAGACAAAGAAAATGCACTTACGAGTCCTTCAATTTATTGCTGAATATCGGGTAGGAGTCTTACCCCATGAACGATTGCAACGATCTCGATAGAATCCGGTTTTACACGGTAAACAATACGATAATTCTGGAATATTCTCTCTCTCAGATCTTTGCGTTGATATTCGGTAGTGTCCTAAGTTATACCGCATAATGGGTCATTAAAAATTCATCCCATT
>CAZTGJ010000091.1:0-11321 GCA_964613025.1 uncultured Thermoplasmata archaeon
AACATTCATCACTGATTCAATTAAAAGTATACTTATTTAAGTTCCCGACTATAAACGCAGATGGGTCTGATTTGGAATATTCTACGTATGTTGGAGGATTTGGTGAAGATAGGGGGTTTGATATCACACTGGATGATGAAAACAATGCTTATGTAACCGGAATGACAGATTCAACGAATTTTCCCACAACCTCAGGTTGTTATGATGAGACCCACAATCGAGAAGTTGGTCAAGGAGAAGATGATGCATTTGTCTTCAAATTGAATTCAGATGGGTCTGATTTGGTCTATTCTACATATGTTGGAGGCAATGATTATGATACAGGATACAGGATTGTCGTTGATTCAGAAAATAATGCGTATGTAACCGGTTATACAAACTCAAACGATTTTCCTACCACGACTGGGTGTTACGATAGTTCCTACAAAGGACATGATGATGTTTTTGTATTTAAGATGAATGCAGATGGTTCGGATATAATGTATTCCACGTATTTTGGAGGTAGTGAATCTGATGATGGTTATGGTATTACTCTTGACCATGAGAACTGTGTCTATATTACTGGTTACACTTATTCAGATGATTTACCAACAACCTCAAATTGTTATGATGCTTCATTAAATGGTCATGAAGATATTTTCATCTGCAAATTTAATCCCGAAGGTTCTGAATTGGTATATTCTACCTATATTGGAGGAGAAGTAAGGGACTGGCCATATAGCATTGCCATTGATTCTGAGAACAATGTTTACGTAGCTGGTTGGACAGAATCATCTGATTTCCCCACTACCTACGGTTGCTATGATGATTCGTATAATGGAGAGGAAGATGTTTTTGTATGCAAATTAAATGCAAATGGTACAAATTTAGTCTATTCTACCTACATTGGAGGGTCTGATGATGATATAGGGGTGGGTGGGCCACTTGACTCGGAGAATAATGCATATGTGACAGGCTACACATACTCATCAGATTTTCCTACCACACAGGGTTGTTATAGTAATACGCACAACGGAGAATGTGATATTTTCATTGTGAAACTAAATTCAGAGGGTACAGATTTACATTATTCAAGTTTATTAGGAGGCACTAATTGGGATGCTGGCCATCGAATCGCTATTGACATTAACAACAATGTATATATAACCGGTATCTCAGACTCAATGAACTTTCCTACAACATCTGGTTGTTATGATGATTCAAATAATGGAGATGAAGATTTTATTGTATGCAAATTAAATCTACTGACCCCGATAATTGATGTGATTTATCCAAACCCTGCATTGAAGACAGACAATATTCACTTTCGAGGGTATGGAATGAATGGTATTATTGAACGATATGTTTGGCGAAGTGACATTAACGGGGAATTCTACAACAGTTCGCATAGTGAATATAATTACAGCGGATTATCCATAGGAAACCATACAATTTATCTAAAATTGCAAGATGACAATGGATATTGGAGTGATGAGGTCAACACAACATTAATCATCCACGAAAAACCAATTGCACATATAGATTCGATTTCTCCAAAACCTTCTGTTGAAGGTGTGGTTGTAAGGTTTTCAGGTCATGGAACTGATGATGGAGAGATTACATGTTATTGTTGGATTTCAAACCTTGATGGCGAGGTTTATAATGACACACATTCGACTTGTTTAATATCTTCGCTTTCTATTGGTGAACACACCATTTCCTTCAAAGTCCAAGATAACCATGGTGCATGGAGTGATGAGATATCCATGTCCTTGAAAATATATCCGAAACCAACTGCTGAGATTTTATCAATCTCTCCAAATCCAGCCACTTCAATGGATGCGATATCCTTTATTGGCCAAGGCACTTCACAAGGATCTATCGAGAAATATGTTTGGAGTTCTTCAGTAGATAATGAGATTTACAATGGAATAGATGCTAATTTTAAATTATTAGATTTGTCTATCGGAACCTATACGATTTCATTGAAAGTCCAAGATGAATATGGATTCTGGAGCGAAGAAGTTACCACTACTCTAACGGTTACAGAATATCAACGAGAGAATGAAATCCCATCTGTCACATTGCTATCTCCTTTGAATTATTCAGAGGTATCGGGTGAAGTACAATGTAGTGGTCGAGCATCGGATGAAGATGGGGAGATTGAAAAGGTTGAGATATCATTCGATGGTGGGTTATGGATTCCTGTTCAAACCACAGCATTTTGGACTTACAATTGGGATAGTAAAGCAGTGGAGAATGGGGTGCATACCATTAGCGTAAGGAGCTATGACGGTGAGGATTATTCAGATGAAGTAAGCATAACTGTGACGGCAAACAATGCAGAAGAGAAGGATGAAACGGAATGGTACGAGGAACCGGTTAATATTGGTGGATTAGCCACAGTGATCATTGTTGTTGTGATTGTGGTAGCGATTCTATTCATGAGGAAACGGAATGCAGAATATTATGAGGAATGGAGTGAATACGAGGATTCTGATGAAGGGTGGTAATAGGTCATTTTAACGATCTATGTTGACTATTTCACCCAAATAAATAATTTCCGATATCGAGACAGGGGGGAGGGGGGCAAGTGGGGGGGGAGAAGATAAAGAGCATAAGACATCTCCAAGTGAAGCATCTGAGCATTAAAATATAGCATCCAATCCCAACACAAAAAAATCCGTGTAATCTGCTTAATCAGCGTAATCCGCGTGCTACGTAGTCCATCCGCGTAAATCCGTCCCAAATCCGCTCCCATCCTCCACCCGGTAACCAGAAAATATTATTATATCCCGGCGAGTGCGTCAGAGCATGAAACTCCTGTTCATACATTCGGACTTTCTGGAATACCATGTAACCGAGGCAGTCAAAGGAATAGCCGAGCCCATCGAGGACACCGGAAGAGAGGGGAAGATGGAAGAAACCCTCGTTGTGTTCACTGCCGTGGAGAACGGTGATCTGGAGGGTCTGGATGAGCTTCTCACCAGGATCGAGGATGAGGTCACCAAGACCGCTGGGACTCTGAATGTCAAGAGTGCGGTGCTGTATCCCTATGCGCATCTGAGTTCCGATCTTGCGCCGCCAAAGGAGGCAGTTAAAGTCATCAAGGCCATGGAGGATCGTCTGAAAACCACCGGTCTCGAGATCATGCGCTCCCCCTTCGGATGGTATAAGGCATTCACGATATCCTGCAAGGGCCACCCCCTCTCCGAGCTCTCCCGTGAGATCAGACCGGAAGGAGACAAGGGAAAGGAACAGGAGGTCTCCGATGCGGTACAAGCAGAAGAGAAGGCGGTATCATCGTGGTTCATCCTCGATGAGGAGGGTGAGCTTAATCCGGTGAGCATCGAGAACGGAAATCTGACCGGCTTCAAATTCACGAATTTCCCTGGCTTACGGGATTTCACCCGATATGAGATCGCACGGAGCAGGGTATCCAAAAAGGAACCCCCCCATGTGGGACTCATGCAGCGTCAGGAGCTGGTGGACTACGAACCTGCCTCGGATCCCGGGAACTTCAGGTTCTATCCCAAAGGAAAGCTGATGAAATCCCTTCTCGAGGACTATGTCAGCGAGATGGTCAGGGAAACCGGAGGGATGGAAGTAGAAACACCTATCATGTACGATTTCGAACATCCCTCTCTCAAGAAGTACCTGCACCGATTCCCGGCACGACAATATGCTATCCAGACACCGAACAAGAAGGTCTTCCTCAGATTTGCTGCTTGTTTCGGCCAGTTCCTCATCATGCACGATGCAACAGTTTCCTACAAGCATCTTCCTCTCCGGCTCTATGAGCTCACCCGGTATTCCTTCCGGGTCGAGCAGCGGGGAGAACTGGCAGGATTGCGACGGCTGAGAGCGTTCACTATGCCCGACTGCCATTCCTTCTGTGCAGACATCGAGATGGCAAAGGATGAAATCATGGACCGGTTCGAACTATCGCGTGTTATTCTTTCGGGAATTCAGGAAAACCTTCCCAGTGAGCTGGAGTTTGCCATCAGGGTAACACGAGACTTCTATGAGGAGAACAAGGAGTTCCTTGCCGGCATGGTGAAGGAATGGGGGAGGCCCGCCCTGGTAGAGATGTGGGAGGATCGATTCTTCTACTTCGTCTTCAAATATGAATGGAACTTCATCGATGCACTGGGCAAGGCATCCGCTCTCAATACGGATCAGATCGATGTGGAGAATGCAGAGCGTTACGGCATCACCTTCGTCGACGATCAGGGAGAGGAGAAGTATCCGTTGATCCTCCACCAGTCCCCCTCCGGAGCGATAGAACGGCTCATCTATGTCCTTCTGGAACGGATCCACATGTTACAAATGAAGGGAAAAAAACCCGAACTCCCCCTCTGGCTTGCCCCCACCCAGGTAAGGTTCATTTCGGTAAACAGTGACTTCAACCAGGATTGCATCGAGATGGCAAAAAAGCTCAGTGCACGGGCGGACGTTGACGATAGGGACGGAAAGATCGGGAAAAAGATCAGGGATGCGGAACGGGAGTGGGTGAATCTCATTGTTGTATACGGGGAAAAGGAAGCGGCAAGCGGGATGCTTCCGGTACGGTTCAGAAGCGGCGAGATGAAACAGATGAGCCTTGAGAAGATTAATGAGTTTGTCCGCAAAGAAAGCGAAGGGTATCCCTATCGTGGCATTCCAGTACCTATGCTCCTGTCAAAGAGGGTGAAATTCAGGGGTTGAGCATGCAATTGCGCTCTCCTCCAATCGAAAGCATCGTCATGTTCAGCGATATCTTCGAAGAACGGTGCCAGAACTCAGTCTACCGAGACCAGCAAACAATGCGGTGATCCCATGATCCAATTGTTCATTTCTGTTGTCGTCGTGCTCTTCCTCCTTCTGCTCCTCCATCTTGTTGCGGCTGGGATCTACCTCAGATTTGCACCACAGCTTGGAGGGAGATGGAACGAGGAGGATCTGGCACAAATGGAGAGGTCGGAGGCCTATAGGGATGGTCATTTCCACAATCGCGTAGTTACTCCAATCCGCACAGCACACAGATCCTTCCTGGCTACGCTATATGACTTTCTCAAAGGAGGGGAAGGGCGGCGTCCTGATTCCCCGGTTCCAACCACCCAGCCTGATCTCCACCATATCAGTATTGCACCGGATCCCAGTCTGCGGGTGACCTGGCTTGGTCATTCCACATCCATTATCGAAATCGAAGGTCTGGTGCTTCTTACCGATCCTGTCCTCGTTTCACGTCCGTCCCCCCTTCCGGGTCTCGGGCCAAAGGCCTTTCCCGGCTCAATACCAGTGAATTCCGACTCAATTCCAAGGGTCGATGCAATTGTCATCTCTCATGACCACTACGATCACCTGGACCGGAAGACGATCCTCTGTCTCCAGAACAGGACAGACCAGATCATCGTTCCCCTTGGAGTGGCCGCCCACCTTCGACGCTGGGGGATCCCTAAGAATAAGATCATCGAGCTCGACTGGTGGGAATCATATGATGTGGGGGAGAGGATCACACTCACGGCAACCCCGGCACAGCATTTCTCCGGGAGAAATCCCTTCGAGCAGAACCGGACCCTCTGGACAGGCTGGGCGATCCGGGGCGAAAAGCATTCCATCTTCTTCGGCGGGGATTCCGGGTATGCTCAGGATTTCACGACTATAAGGGAGAGGCTTGGACCATTCGACATCACCATGCTTGATTCGGCGCAGTACAGTATCTACTGGCCCTCTATCCATATGAATCCTGAAGAGGTAGTCCGTGCCCATCAGGACCTTGGGGGGAGTGTCCTTCTTCCTATTCACTGGGGAAAGTTCAACCTCAGCCTTCATCCCTGGACGGAACCCATTGAGCGGATTCTTTCGAAGGCGGAGAGGGTGGGTATCAAGGTTGCCGCCCCAGTGATAGGAGGGTCGTTCAAATATGGGGATCCGACACCTCATCACCCATGGTGGAGATCATAAGAAACGATAGGGATGAAGCCCTGGTGGAAAATTGACCACAAGCCCCAACGGAAAAGTCATGTGGGTAGTGGAGTGTTTTCATGATATGCCCACCCTCCCTTCACACCTCTATCCTTATCGAGTGCTTTGCACTCAACCAGATCGACAACAAGTTGTCACTCCTTGACGACACTTCGTGTCATCCAGAACTCGAATTAATTCTCATTCCTCATCAGGTTCTGCCTTATCGAGCCCTTTCACTAAACCGGTCCTCACCACTTAGTGCCTCAGACGAACCAAACCGGAGCTCAGACAAGTCCTCACTCCTCCCACCACCCTCACCCCCCCCACCTCCCACAATTCCACTCTTTGCCAAGACAAAATTTATTATTCCGGAACCAATACCTCACGGTATGCCATTCAATCATGTGGTATCTATCAATGATTTCACCAACGACGAGATCATGCGTGTTTTTGAGATAGCCGAGGAGATGCTTCCCACAGCCAAGGGTGAAAAAAAGAGTGATCTGCTGAAAGGAAAGATTCTTGCGACCCTCTTTTTCGAACCCAGCACCCGAACACGGCTCTCTTTTGAAAGCGCCATGAGCAGGCTCGGAGGAGATGTCCTGGGATTCTCTGACCCAAGCGGAACATCAGTAGTAAAAGGGGAGACCCTTGCGGATACGGTCCGAATGGCAGAGGCCTACACCGATGTCATCGTGTTGCGTCACCCCAGGGAAGGAGCCGCAAGACTGGCGTCCAATTTTTCCAGGAAGCCCATCATCAATGCAGGAGACGGTGCCGGACAGCACCCAACTCAGACCCTCCTTGATCTCTTCACGATCATCCGGGAGAAAGGAGGCATCGAAAATCAGAATGTGGTGCTTCTGGGAGATCTGAAATACGGACGAACCGTGCACTCCCTTGCCTATGCACTTTCACGGTTCGGGGCTGAGATAACCCTTGTCTCACCGCCGCAACTTCAGATGCCGGATGAGATCACCAGTGATCTCAAACAGAGTGCGACTATCCATCAGAGTGACTCGCTTGAGGATGCAGTGAGCGATGCCGATGTTGTGTATGTGACCAGGATCCAGAAAGAGCGGTTCCCTGATCCCGCTGAATATATCCAGGTGGCGGGGATGTACCGGATAGACCTCAAACTTCTTGAAAGCGGAAAGCAAGGGATAATCGTCATGCATCCGCTTCCCCGGGTGAACGAGATCGCTCCTGAGGTGGACAGCTCCCCCTATGCACGATATTTCCAGCAGGCCTTCAATGGGGTGCCTGTACGAATGGCCCTTCTGAGCCTGGTGACCGGGGTGATGGAATGACCATGGAGAAGATCGAGACCAATGGGGGAAAGAAGACCATGAAGGTCACACCCATCAACAACGGGATCGTCATCGATCATATCACTGCGGGAAAGGGGATCGTGGTCATGGAGATCCTCGGTCAGCCGGACCTGGAACATGGATCGGTGGTGAGTGCGGTTCTGAACGTACCCACAAAATCCGGAATACGGAAGGATATCATCAAGATCGAAGAGAAGCACCTCCGTCCCTATGAGATGGACATCATCTCCCTCATTGCACCAAATGCTACCATTAATATCATCGAGAACACCCAGGTTGTGAAGAAGCACAAGGTCAAACTGCCTGAAACGATCAAGGGGATCGTCAGATGTGTCAATCCCAACTGCATCACAAATCAGCGTGAGCCGGTTGAGCCCAGTTTCACCGTGGTGCCCGGGAAACCTGTGAGCCTGAGGTGTACCTTCTGCGAGAGACGAACTGTCGATATAGCCGGGCAGATCATTCGATGATGAAGGTCTTAGGGAAAAGAAAGAGGATATATGAATGAGTGAATGAATGATTGAATAAATAGAAGAATGATGATGATAGAATAATTGAAAGAATGACTAAATGGAAGAGTGAATAAATGAATGATTGAAAAAATAGAAGAGTGAATGATGATAGAATAAATGAAAGAATGAATAAATAGAAGAATGAGTGATGATTGAATAATTGGAAAAGTGAATAAATATAAGAGTGAAAAAATATAAGAGTGAATAAATGGAAAAGTGAATAAATGGAAAAGTAGGATTGAATATTATGGAGCAAATTTCAATTACTTGGTTCTCCGAGGGGTTGTTATGAAAGTGATCATCGGTATATCAGGAGCATCGGGTGTGATCTACGGGATCCGGCTTTTACAGCAGTTGAAGAAAGCAGATCATACGGTGGAACTCATCATCACCGCACATGGAAAAGAGGTTATCGAATTGGAAACCGATACATCTGTATTACAGCTTGAGGCACGTGCCGATGCTGTCTACCCGGATGATGATCTCACCGCCCCTCCCTCATCGGGGAGTCACCTCTTCGATGCCATGGTCATCTGTCCATGCTCTATGTCCACCCTTTCCAAGATTGCAATGGGAATATCGGATACCCTTATTGCACGGTCCGCAGCGGTCTGTTTGAAAGAACGGAGGCGATTCATCATCGTTCCACGGGAAACCCCGCTCAGCACAATATATCTGAGAAACATGCTGACACTTTCGGAATCCGGCGTGATCATCCTCCCCCCCTCCCCCGCCTTCTATCATCATCCGGAGACGCTGGACAATATCGTTGATTTCGTGGTGGGTAAAACCCTGGACTCTCTTGGAGTGGGCCATACCCTCTTCCCGCGCTGGGGAGACTGAACAATCTAGCAGCTTGTGTCGATTCATCCGGTCCGACAGTCCTTAACTCACATCATGATATTCCATAGGCACCCACCGTCATTTCCAATTGATACCCAATATCATATTCATTTGACATCCAACATCATTTCCAAAGTAGATTTTATATACCTTATTCAGAGTGAGATGCCCTTAATTATTATCTTATTCTACACAATGTGCTGTGTGGTGATAGAATGGATGCCGAAGCTGCAATGACCCAAATTTCAGATTATCTTGGAGAACTGGCGGATGATACCTCAGTCCCAAGGAACATACGCAGGGGTGCCAATGAAGCTGCAACCCAATGGCTCTTAAATCGATCTAAACCAATCGATGTCCGAGTCTTCTCTGCGATCAAGATACTTGACGATCTCGCGGATGACCCCAACATTCCCATGCATGCGAGAACCATGATCTACAACATCATCACCCAGCTTGAAATGGTGAACCGGTCGCTGGATGAGAAGGCGAACTAGGGAGATTTTTTCGTTATGAATTCGGATGGTGACCAGAAAAGGATCATTCGAAAAAGTGATCGGGTCACTATCTTCCTGAAAGGGAAGAAATTCACGGCAACAGTCGTTGAAGGCAGGATGAGCCTTGGCAACTTTTCCATTTCAGGGAACGAGCTGATCGGGGCAACCTACGGTACCTGTGAGATCGCGGGTATGAAGCTCACGGTCCTCCCTTCAATTGCTAGGGATCATATGGAGACCATGAAACGGGGACCACAGGTCATCCTTCCGGATGATGCGTCCACTATCCTTCTGTATGCAGGCATCACGCCGGGAACCACAGTTCTGGAGGCTGGATCCGGCTCAGGAGGACTCACCATTGCTCTTGCCTCGGCAGTTGGGAATATGGGAAAGATCGTGTCCATGGACATCAAATCTGCAAATTCCCTTATCGCACAGAAAAACATCAAGAAAGCGGGTCTTCAGCATCAGGTTGAATTCGTCATAGGTGATGTGAAAAATGGGGAATTTGTCAGGAAGACCCTCGACCGTTTCGATATCCCGGAAGTGGATGTGGTCATGCTGGACATGCCGGATCCCTGGGAGGCTCTGGATACGATCGGATCAATGCTGAAGATCGGAGGGGTCCTGGTCTGCTATCTCCCGACCATGAACCAGGTGGAGAAGATCAGGGGAGAGCTGGAAGGATGGGGAGAGGGGTGGAAAGGATCTGATAGAGACAGTGGGGGAGAAGGAGGATTCATCGACGTCTCCACTCATGAGAGCCTCAACCGGGAGATCGTGGTGAGAAAAGGAGCGGTTCGTCCCGACTATACCATGCTCGGGCACACCGGATATCTGACCTTTGCCAGAAGGTATCAGTGAGAATAAGAGTAGATTGATCTCATGGTTTCTACGTCATAGATTCTTTCCCCACGTGCCGTTATTATTTTTTCCCAACGCTTTCAGTGAACTCAATGAGAAGTGGGGCTCCAAAAGAGAATGGAATGCTCAGAAAGGCAATAAGAAGTGGAAACAATACGGTATTCTCCAGAATGATAAATGAAACATAAACTGAGATGAATACCGGAGTGAAAAAGGTGACAAGCATCACTTGTAATTTGTTCATGAGATTCGATTTGTATCGTGATTTGCATTTTGGGCAAGTTATCTTCCATCCGCTCCAGTATCCTTTCCACATTTCTATGTAAGTGAATGTATGGTCGCAATTCTTACAGCTTGTCATGATGATCCCACGATTTTCTATGCCATCGTATGAAGTTCTATATATGTTTCTTTGAATATTTTTTCTCTATGATTTAATGATTCCACCTGGTTGACCATGTCTTATCACCGATAGTAAAAAAATAACCATAATCTTAATTAGTCATCAATGATGACGAAATATTGGGATCAGCATGATAAAAACGCACATTGTAGCTAAGTTCATTGTCAGTTCACTTCTTTTCCTTGTACTCATCATGATAATATCAACATCCCAGGGAGAGGATACATTTTTTCACCTTAATATGAAAGATGGGAATGCGTTAATTCCTGAAACCATTGGGAATCCAGACACCCCTGCAACAAATGTTACTATAGAAGCAGAATACTATCAGGATCCGATCCTGGAGACACGAACCAATAAAGATTGGGTCTCCGCTGGCACCTGGACAGCACCCGACCGGTTATTCAACTTTACCTGGCATGGTGGACTCGCATTCAATCTGTGGTTCCAGATAAATCAGGAAGGATACGATGCCGATCCCGAGTTCCGATTGAGGTTCCATGCCGGTGGTGGCAGTGGATCAGTAACACTATCTGAAACAGATCCGGACAATAACGATATAATCATGGCTTATTTTGATGTGAATGTGGGCATTGATCGTATTGGTAAGAATGATACACTTGCCCTGGAGATCGAATACAGTGGGTATGAAGACTGCACGATTTACTTTGATAATGTCACGTATGATTCTGGCGTCACACTGGACTCCGATTTCATGCGCCCGCAATCAATAGAGGCAAAAGATAACGAAGTGGTCGTGGACATCTGCGATGCCTTCGATACTGACTGGGCAGAGGTTGCGGGTTTCTGGGACATCCGTTTGTAATATGCCGGTGATTTAATATACATCAATGGTGCGTTACTGCATTCATGAAAGAAAACACCAAAGAACAAAAAAAAGCACCCTTCGGGTGCAATTTGAGCCTTCCGGCTCATTGACTTG
>CAZTGJ010000092.1:0-11235 GCA_964613025.1 uncultured Thermoplasmata archaeon
TTGAATTAGACCCTTGAACGAGAGAAGTTGTCGCCGAAGGCGACTTTCTTGTATTTACCAACCCTTGCGAGATTACACTTTAATCAAAGGGTACAAAAATCCTGTGAGTGTTTCAACAGGATTTGGATCAATCATGTTCAATTGGCACACTATTTTAATGTTTATTTCGGATACCTGTTACCCCATTCCCCCAAATTGATTTATATATTTAATGATTTCTCTTTGATAATAAATATCGTGAATAAATTTAACACTGTTACAATTCATAAAGGAATAATTGAAATTAGAATTTCATTTAACTTCAATGGGAATCCCTTCGCCTTTATTCCTTTATGACTTCATGGATGAACACGTCACCGTGGCTCAAGTACTGGAGATTGTTCGTGGTCCAGACATAGATCTCGCGATAACCGAGGTTCTCTATGTAGAGCTCCAGGGAATATCATGGAAGAAGTGGAGAAGATCAGTGAAGCGGGGAAAAAGGGAAGAGGAATGGTGGGGTGAATTTGGGAGAGATCCTGGAATGTAGGGTGGTGGAATTGGCGGATACAAGGAAAATATTCAAGGCTGTACAGGCTCAAAATAGAGGGATGGTGGAAATGGAAGGAGGCTGGGGATCACCGGGAGTGTGTGAAAAAGTGAACGTTGTAATATATAGCAAATTAGAATGCTCCGATCAAAGGTGTTTTTTGCCGAACTCCGGTTTCCTCTTGCTGAAGAAAGCGTCAAGTCCTTCCTTGAAATCCGGGGTGAGGCTTGCCTCGGCGATAGTCTGGGATTCATTCTCGATCTGGTCGTGAATAGTGGCATTCAGACTCTTGTATATCTCTGCTTTCGTTACCTTCAGGGATTCACGGGGAAGGGAGGCGATACGTTGTACCAGTTTTTCCAGCTCTTCCCACAATGTGTCCCGGGGTGCCACCGAGTTCACGAGTCCTATCTCCTGTGCTTCAGTTGCCGAAATATCCTTTCCAAGGAGAAGAAGCTCCATGGTCTTGCGTAAACCAATAAGACGGGGAAGATGATATGAGCCGCAGCCAGGGGCAAGACCGACGTTGATGTATCCTGCATTGAATACAGCACTCTCTTCGGCGATTACGAAGTCGCAGACCTCGGAGAGACAGAACCCGGCTCCGTATGCTGTCCCATTCACCAATCCTATGACCGGGATCTCCAGGTTTCTGAACTCGATGGTATTCCGGTTGATTGACCTGGAAATTCCACGCATGTAGGAATATTTGTCCTCGGCTTTCTGCATCTCTCTGAGATCGCCCCCTGCACAGAAACACTCCCCCTCGCCTGTGAGCACGACAGCCCTGAGTTCATGATGGGCCTTTACATCCTGAAGCGCGTGGTACACTTCTTCCATCATTTTCATATCGATGGCATTCCTGAGTTTTGGTCTGCTCAGGGTGATGACTGCATAATTCTCCCTGAACTCGAATGTTATCCTTGAGTATTCCATTGGTATCACCATATGAATGCGAATATTGTATCACCCTGCGATTTCTCCGCTGAATCGACTCGCCTCAACACCACAGCAGATTGCAAGCATCGAACGCAATGCAAACATCGAACGCTTTGTAAGTATTGAAGTATTGCAACGGATAAAACCGCATCATTGCCGTTTGAGATGGGAAGGTGATAGTACAATCATCCTGATGTATTACATTGGCAGAACTGCATGTTTCCTTGGGGGATGCCTGAGATCCTTGGACATGTAGTTCTCGAATCTGAGAATGAGTTCCTTTCTGATCTTCTCCGGGGAGATCATAACATCCACGATGAGCTTGCTTGCCAACTTGTAGATGTCAACGTTATCCCGGTATTCCTCCCTGAGTTCCTGAACCCGGGCGGGACGATCCTCCGGGGTGAGGTCCCTGAGTTTGTTGAAGAACACGGCGTTCACCGCAGCCTCTGGTCCCATGACCGCGATCATTGCACTTGGGAAAACGATGGTCGCATCGGGCTCGAATCCCGGTCCCGCCATGGCATACAAACCAGCTCCGTAGGCTTTCCTTACGATAACGCAGATCTTTGGTACCGTAACCTCTGAGACCGCGGAGATCATTCTGGCCCCTGCTCCAATGATCCCTTCCTTTTCCACAGTAGTACCGATCATGAAGCCGGGAACGTCGGAGAGGAAGAGGAGTGGGATGTTGAAAGCGTCACAAAGCTGGATAAACCGGGCCGCCTTCCGAGCGGATCTTGTGAAAAGTACACCTCCCATCACCAAAGGCTGGTTGGCAATGATCCCAATGGAATGCCCGTTTAGCCTTGCCATACCTGTGATGATCTCAGGGCTGTAGAGTTTCTTCATTTCGAAGAACGATCCTCTATCAATGACACGATCGATGAGTTCGTGCATGTTGAAGGGAATATTCTCATTCTTGGGAATGATCTTCTCGATGTCATCCAGGGATTTCCTGGGAACCTCGGGATGGATGGATTCGGGTTTCTGCTCGCAGTTTTGCGGGAAATAGGCAAGATACTGCCGTGCAAGATCGATAGCCTCGATTTCGTTATCCACCAGGGCATCACCCATTCCGGAGGTGGTGCAGTGCATGGTCGCGCCGCCCATTTCCTCAAGTGTCACCTTCTCACCGATGACCATTTCAGCCATCCTTGGGGATCCCAGGTACATGCTGGCATTTCCTTTGACCATGATGACAATGTCACAGAATGCGGGAATATAGGCGCCTCCCGCTGCGGAGGGACCAAAGAGACAGCATATCTGAGGGATGAATCCGGACATGTTTGCCTCGTTGTAAAATATCTTACCTGCGCCCCTCCTTCCCGGGAACATATCTATCTGATCGGTGATCCGGGCTCCTGCCGAATCCACGAGATAGAAGAGGGGACACTTCATCCGCATGGCTGTTTCCTGGATCCTGATGATCTTCTCAACAGTGTTCTTTCCCCAGGAACCTGCCTTCACGGTGGAATCGTTGGCCATAACGCATACTGTTCTCCCATGGATCTGTCCCACTACTGTAACCACACCATCTGCCGGGAGAGTATCCTCGGTGACATTGGCGAACATACCGTCCTCCAACTGGAACCCTGGATCCAGAAGAAGTTCGAGTCGGTCCCGTACAAAGAGCTTTCCCGTCTCTCTGAGTTTTTGGTGGTATTTTTCCGCACCACCCTTCTTGATCTTCGAAATGTCATTTTCAACTTGATGGGATCGTTTCTCTTCCATGTTCCTTCCTCCTCATTCTCCCCTGAAGTCGGGTTTTCTCTTCTCATGGAAAGCATTCAATGCTTCAACCCTGTCCCAGGTTGGGATGAGTTTCTCATAGGCATCGGTCTCGATCCTGAGCCCGGATTCTATATCAGTTTCCATGCCCAGGTTCACCGCGATCTTTGCCTGCTCGATCCCCAGTGGACCATTTGCCTTGATCTTTTCCGCGATCTCCCATGCCATTTCCAGAAGCTTTCCTTCAGGTGCAATATGATTGATGAGCCCATATTCGAGAGCCTGTTCTGCGTTTATTACCTGGGCGGTGAAGATCATTTCCTTTGCCCTTCCCCGGCCAATGAGCCTTGGTAATCTCTGTGTTCCCCCTGCTCCCGGAATGATTCCCAGGGATGTCTCCGTGAGCCCCATTTTGGCATTTGGCGATGCGATCCTAATATCGCAGGACAGGGCGAACTCGAGTCCTCCACCCAGAGCCACACCGTTAATGGCAGCAATTACCGGCTTACTGAGATTCTCCAGGCTGTTGAGGGTTCTCTTGATCCTGAGAATGTAGTTCCTGACCTCCATGTTGTTCATCCCGGCCCGCTCCTTGAGATCTGCCCCGGCACAGAAGGATTTGTTTCCAGCTCCGGTGACGATGACAACTCGGACATCTTTTTCGTAATGGATCTTGTCGATGAGTTCGGAACCCATTTGCAGGGTTTTTCTGTCCAGCGCATTCATGCGGCTTGGGCGGTTGATGGTGATGATAAGGATCCCATCCTTCTTCTCCACAAGCAGGGGTGACTCCTCCTCCCCCTGCCCTTCGATTTCTTTTTTCTCGGTATCTGTCATTCTCATTCCTCTGGGAAATCGGAAAAATAACTTTGAACTTCCACGTGAATCGTCAATGGAATTCTAGTGCTGTTACTGTTTCTTACACTGTTGTTTTCGGTTGAAAACACGTCTGGACCTTTAGCCCAGAACGATGAGCGTGTCTCCCTGGTTGACGAACTGTCCGACCTGAGCCTTGACCTCTTTCACCGTACCTCCGGATTGGGCGGCGAGCGGTATGAGCATTTTCATTGATTCCAGGATCAATATCTCGTCACCAGCATTGACGACATCGTTTTCTTTTACTTTGACCTCGTTCACTGTTCCAGCCATTAATGCGACAATATCAGCCATGATACAAGCCTCCATCGGGTCTCGTTTCTCTATCGGCGATGTTAAACTGATTGTATTTAAATTTTGTCGGACCTGAATATCGTTGTGTCACGAAGTTCGGTGTTTTGTCATCTGAGGCAGAGGGGAGTTACCACTGGAGGTGAAGTAATTGATTACATAGTTGGATGGCAGATCCTAAAAGACGTTACACAATATGGTTGAGGAATCCAGTGATCATTCAGATCTGCTCGATATCTCTATGAAGCTCCCTCATGGCATGGCTCGTAAGGGTTGAAAGCCGGGTCACCAAAGCATTCGAACTGCCAGGAGGTGAGATCGTTGTGGTAGGAGGGATTTCGGGTGACAAGGGTATTTTTTGCCTGCATGAGGGCGGTACCCACATCGAGGTCCTCGGCCAAGATGTCCTCCAGGAAGAACTTGCAAAGACCGGTAGCGACATTCTCGTCCCCGCCGGGCATGGAGCCATAGGCAGTGCGAAGTGCAGCAATGTAGATGTTCATTCCCTTCTCCAACACGGTGTAGGTCATGCTCCGACTGATGTCCACCCCGTCGATCCGACCCAGGCTGCAGCTCACGGCAAAGAAGAGACCGGGATGCATCTCCTTCAGATCCTCGCTCGAAAAGCTGGCGGTGCCGTAGGGATTCCCATGATCTGCGTCCATCATGATGTAGTTGGCACGAGCAAAGTCCATGGTGAGGGCTTCGGTGTTGATCCCCGGGGTATGGGCCTGGGGGCTGTCGTCCTGGGCATCGAACTGGCCATCGTCGCGCAGGAGGGCGTTGACCCAGGCGGTGGATTCCCCTGCAAATTCTGCACCCATGCCACAGTACACAAGCCCATTGTTGTTCCAATTTGGTCCCATTGCAGGGTTCTGCGGATTCGAGGCACTTTGCGTAGCCAGATATTCCTCATAGTGAAAGATCCGGTCCAGGTGGGAACTCACGTCCCCCAGGGTCTTACCCACGATCCTGCCGATAGCGATCTCCACGGTGAAGTTGTTCCCGTCAAGATCTGCATAGGGATTGTCTGAAGGACCCATCTCGCTGTACATGAATGGTAGCGAGCGGGCATCCCCCACCATGCATATGTAACGGACTTCCATGCCATAGGCAGCGAGCTCCATGTAGGCACGGTGGGTGAGGTTGTAAGTCATGTTAGCGGTTTCGTTTCGATAATCGAGTTCGGTGCTGTTCCCTTCAACGGTGAGTATCAGGGAGTTGTGATGAGCGGCAAGTAGTGCGCCGCAGGCAGAGAGGTGGGGGACATCCGCATATGTCTCGTTGAAATCATTTGGATTCACAACCGTTAGGTAGTCAAGTTCGATGCCTAGCTCCTGTGCAACTGCGGCAGTTGAGTTAACGAGGTTTGCTTCATCTATCATGTTCACACCTTTGGTAGTGTAGCGTGTATCACCACTGACCCAGAGCTGATGTGGATTGCGGATACCCATACGGTAGAGTGCTTCATTGGAATTTGGCCCGTCCACAATGATTGGGATGTCTTTGAGGGTGGCAAGGGGGACCATATTCAGTGCACTATCATAAGAGTCCACAACAATCGCCTCTCCCGGTGTTTCCCAGAATGTTAGTGCAATGTTCGCAGAGAAGGTAGATAGATCGTCGAAGTAAACCAATACGCCATCTCCCCAGTCAATAGTAACCTGAATGTCATGGTTCCGTACGAGTGAGGCAAGTATGGGCGCACCCTCATAGCAATCAGGGTTTAGTTTCAGGCTTTCAGCATCCTGAAATAGGAATGGTTCCAGCAAATAATGATCCGGTTTACCGATGAAATCATCCTCGTCATCGTTCATATGAAGAACAACGAATGAACTTGCGACGATCATCACTATGATGAATAATGTGATAGCCATATATCTCAGATGCTTTTTGGGAGATTGAGCGTTTATCTTTAACATGTTTTACTTTAACATGGTTATTCTATATATTATTTTTCTATGATAATAGGTTATGTAGAGTCTATGATAATAGGTTGCGATTTTCATCCTCATCTATGTCCCGAAGGGTAATGAATGCTTATTTCTGATTGTTCTTTATGATTCTGTTCTCGCCGTAGCTCACCCTGGCCCTTTTTTTCTTTACATTCCCGTATTACCATCCCTAGCCAATTCTCCAAAGGCTTCACCATACCTTTTACTCATCCTTTTTCCAATGATACTATTGGTAAAAAGGGAGGGAGGTGGATGAGAGATTAGAATGTGGGAATGGAAGGCTGTGGGGATGAAGCAATGAAGAGATAGGGGATGAGTGGATGAGAAAATGGCAGGTGCTTGATAGTGAGAATGATGTTGAAAGCATGAGATAACTGGAGGGGAAGGTAGGACAAGGGGGGAAGGTAAAAGGAGAAGGGAGTTGAGTAGATGATGGATAGTGAGACTGATGATAATGTTGAAAGGGTGATGATAAATGAAGGGGGAGGTAAGGCAAGGAGGGAGGGCGAAAGGGGAAGGTAGTTGAGTAGATGATGGATAGGTGAGGGGAAGAGGCAGCGGATGTGGTAGAAAGAGGAATTTGCGGGGTGGGGTGAGGTAGTGGGAAAAGGGGTGAAGTGGTTGGGTGCATAAATGGGAGGCAGGGATTGTTTCTCAGGTTAACGAGGAAGATTGGAACTTCCGTCTCCAAAGAAAAAATAACAATGAAATGAAGTAGAAGAAAAAATGTACAAAAAGGAGAAAAAAAAAGGAAAGAATGGGCGAAAGCCCACTCGAATTCTAAGGTTTCCTGTGCCAGCCAAGAAGGACCGCACCTGCCATTACTGCGACCATGGTTCCCAATACCTCGAATCCTGAAATAAACGTTCCTTCCTCCGCATCAACAGTTATGACTCGCGTGGTCTCATCGCTACCGCCTGCATAGGTCATGTTGATGCGAATGGTAAATTCACCCTCTTCGACTGTCCAGGTGTATGTTACGGTGACAGTGCTGTTGGGTGCCACATTTGACACATTAAGCAAGTCCTTGAGGTTGCCATCCATATATATCCTGACTTTGATGGTCTCAGCTTCGGCGTCTCCAGTGTTTTTCAGGGTTACGCTGATCTCAACCTCGTCACCATCCACAGGCTCCAGAATGGAAAGATCAACCGAATCAATCTGCAGATTTGGACTTGGTATATGGGGTGGCTGAGCTTTTACCACCAAAGAATCGTTGGCCGTTGCACCATCGTCGTCGGTAACCCGGACCATCGCAGTATGATCACCTGCAGTGTGATAGGTGTGAGTTATATTGGAGCTTGGCCATGAGATGTCTGCAGAGAAGGTCCCGTCATAATCGAAGTCCCACTCATAGGACACGACCAATCCATCAATATCGATTGCACTTGCTGTGAAGAGGACAGTTTGGTTCACGAGTGCAATCTGATCCGGACCTGCATCAACGGTTGGTGGGATGTTCGGTGGTGGTGATTTGACATCTACATCCAGGGTATCATTGTCCATTCCGCCCCTGTTATCGGTGACCTGCACCATCACAGTGTAGTTCCCCGGTGTGTCGTAAGTGAAATTGGCCTCAGGGTTGGCAGAGGAGAAGTCTGCCGAGAAAGTCCCGTCGAAATCGAAATCCCATTCATAGAGTATGATCTGCCCGTCGGTATCGGTTGCGTTGGCTGTGAAGTTTGCTGTTACATTGCCTGTATCATCGAGGACCTTCACCTGGTCTGCTCCGGCATCAACTGTGGGGAGGATATTCGGGACCATGGCGGTCAGGGTTACCCATTCCCAACCGTCCTCAACCGGCTCCCCGACAGATGTGACAACGATTGTGTCAGTGCCAACACCCTCGACAGTAACGTTATCGGTGGTGATGTAAGACTCTAAAATAAATCCCGGGGGTAGGATAATTGTCATACTCACGCTTGGTTCATCCTCATCCTCGGGGTAAGATTGGTTCAGGAGGATTGTATGCAGGTCGGCAACGGGGATGGCACTCTGGGACTGGAGGTTCCCGGTCATCAGTATGTTAACTGGATCGGTGGAGGTAACCTCACCTTCGAAGTTGGTGACATTCTGGGTGATGCTCTCTATGATGAAATCGTAGTCGATTCCGTCGACAGAAAACTCATCTGTGGTATTCTCCATATCAGGACCACCAGGTCCTTCATCCTCTTTCATCATGATCTCGAGGAGTGCTTCAAAATCAAGGGCCTCCTCCTCATTGACGTTCCCGTTCCTGTCGCCAATCAAGAAATCGATCTGGAGGCGGGTAAGATAGGCAGGGCCATCAAAACCAAATGGTCCCTGGTTCATGAATACAATATTGTCCCAATCCGTGATCTCCGCGCTCATTTGCATCTCAGGAAGTTCCGCAGGGAGGGTAACGTTGACGACAGTATCGTCCACAACAGTGACCTCTATCACAATCCCGGCTTCCCCATCACCGACGATGACGAGATACCAGTCACCTGCAGGAGCATCCATCTCGTAATATCCCTCATCGTCGGTCATGGTCATATACGGGAAGGCTAGGCCATCTCCGTCTCCTATCGGGATCCCGGTCAAGTCGTTCGCCAGCAGAACCTGTGCGTCCTCCACCGATTCACCATTTGCGTCGATCACATAGCCAGTGATGCTTGCGTCGTTCTCAGGTACCGGATAAAGTGTGATGTTGTACCACATCTCACCGGCTGTGAAATTGATGACCTTGAATAAGGTATAATAATCATTGGCCATTGACATGATGGCACCGTAGCCGCTCCAGGCTTCGAACTCGAAATATCCTGTATTCCCGTCACTTTGAGTTCCGGTATCCGTATCCAGTTCAAAGCTCATTGCCCCCACCATTGCTTCCAGGGGACCTCGTGTCTCATATCCGTCGACATACCCCATAACGGTAACATCCGGAGGTGGGATCGGCATCAGTACGATGTCGTACTGCGTATCTCCTGAGATGAAAACATCCACTTCATATCTTCGGTATCCATCAACCTGCATCTGCACTTCATACAAAAGATCCGAGGCGATCCACACCTCGTAATTTCCCTGGTCATCGGTCCGGGGATACCCACTGTACTGATCAGCCCAGAATGATAGATCCTCCTGAGCTATGGGAGTACCAGTGTCATTATCGGTCACCACTCCCCACACATGGATGATAACTGCAGTGTCCAACGTCACGTTATACCACCGTTCCTCATCTTCGGCAAGTGAGATCTGATCTCTATGGGAGAGGTGATCATCGGCATTCACTTCCAAATACCAATCTCCGCTGACAAGGGTTCGTTCGTAGTAGCCGTTCCCATCGGTTTCAACAGTGTGGTGCATTTGTGCATCATGGTTATCGAGTCCCACACGAGCATTCTCCAACGGCGCTCTGGAATCATCTGTGATGTAACCCATGATCTTTGCAGTCTCTTTTTTCAGGGTTTTATTGATCCAGATGGTCTCATGATCCCCGATGGTGATCTCCTCCATGTACTGGACATATCCCTCTGCACCCGTATAGAAGATGTAGGTAGCCGCACTGGCACGGATCTCGTAGTATCCGTCCTGGTTTGAACCCGTCTGATTCCCTTCGTTCTCCTCCTCATTATAGAGCCCCACCCAGGCTCCTTCCAGAGGACCGCGGCTCTCTTCACCATAGATGTATCCCTTGACCACTGAGGTTTCCGGAGGCTTTTTCTCCAGAGTCACATTGAGCCAGATCGTATCATTCTCGCCGACATTGATTTGCTGACCATAGTGCTTGTATCCATCCTTATGCACATCAAAACTGAATTGGCCCTGTGGGATATTGAGTTCGTAGTAACCTACCCCATCTGTCTCATTATGCTTGTGATACTTTTCATTGCCCACATCGATACTTGCTCCCTCGATTGGTCCTCGCCGATCGGCTTCGTTCACATATCCCTTGATGATGGAATTCTCGGGTGGGGTCTCCTCCAGGCTGACGTTCATCCAGATGATCTCCTCGTAGCCAATCGAGATCTCATCCCCATAGGAATAATATCCATCCTTATCGGCTGAGAAATGGAAATCCCCCTCGAATATCCAGAACTCATAGTATCCTGATGCGTCGGTCTGAGATTGGTTCCCTCCATCTTGTCCCCAAGCATTGACAAAAGCTCCTTCGATTGGTCCGCGGGAGTCTTCGTCTGTTATGTATCCCTTGATCATGGAATTCATGATCCTCAGGGACACATTGATCCAGACCTCCTGGTAATCCTCGATGTCAAACTCCTGGTAATATGAACTGTAACCGTCCGCATTTGCCCAAATGAACCAGCTACCCGCAGCAAGATTCATCTCATAATATCCGTTTTCATCGGTGGAAGTTCCGTTACCGCTTCCTCCATCCCATATGTTGATGCTGGCATCCTCGATCGGACCGCGGGATTCATACTCCTCGACATATCCCTTGATCACTGCTGTTTCCTTTGCAATAGTAATGTTGTACCATCGGTCTTCCCCCGGGGAAAGGGTGATGTCATCATCGTGATCCTTGTACCCATCCTTATCCGTGTGAACGTGGACATCCCCGTCAGGAATACCCATTTGGTAATAACCGGTTACATCGGTCTCCGTGTAGTTACCACTTTGATCCCCCCACAGATTCACTCCTACCCCTTCGACCTCCGTGCCTGATCCCTTTTCATACACATATCCCTTCACAATTGCGTTATCTTCGGCATCTGCAATGGGCATCATAAAAAAGATAATTCCGATGACAAGCACGGATAGTGTGAGTATCATCAGGGCTAAACGGTTCTTGTTGTCTGGTTGTAGAGTCATTCATTCACCCGCTATTAGCTGAATTTTATTGTTTGTCTTCTTAATTATTTATAAATGTTTTTCCTATATTAGGTTGTAGAAGCACTGCAAGATTACAATTGGTGGAACACTGGGGTGATA
>CAZTGJ010000093.1:0-3490 GCA_964613025.1 uncultured Thermoplasmata archaeon
TCAAGTCAATGAGCCGGAAGGCTCAAATTGCACCCGAAGGGTGCTTTTTTTTGTCAGCGTTTCCATCGGATGTCTCAACGACCGTCTTTTCATCCATACGTTTCTCAATAAAACTATTGTCAGGTAGTGATGAAGTTGGGATTCCCATTTTCCGATCGCCTAAGAGAAGAAGTCCGGGGAGTACTACTATGGCTCCAATGAATGCATAGAATATCATCAATGCACTCAGCATGCCATATGTTGAAAACATGTGAACTTCGGCAAAGTACAGGATACCAAAACCAATTATCGTTGTACCTGCCGCACCAAGTAATGCCTCACCCGAATGCCTGATTGCCATATCCATCGCTTCCTGACCGGATGCATTCTTTTCAAGCTCTTCCCGGTAACGCTGTCTGATATGAATTGAATAATCCACGCCAACGCCGATGCTCATAGCCGCGATGGTCACTGTCAGGACATTGAGCGTGAATCCCATGAAGTACATTGTCCCGAAGATCCATGTTGAGATCAGGGAAACGGGCAGAATTGTGATGAAGCCATCTTTCACCGAGTGGAAAACAAGGATCAGAAATATGCTGCTGATTGCGATGCTGATGATCAATGATTTCAGCATCCCATCCGTTATTGCCGTTATCATCTCATACCTAGTAACCGGTTCTCCTGTCACAACAAAATCAAGGCCGGCATCCGTCAGTGGTTTTGCATCATCATCGAGTTCCTCAAGCAAATATACACCATCGATCCCGGAGACATCTTTTGCTTCAACGATAATGAGTGCCATATCGTATTCCCCATCGACATCCCTGTGAAGGATCGAATGGATCCTGTCCGGGTGCGCGTATTCACCCTCCATTGTGATTCCGTTTTCATAGAGATGATCATAGGCTTTCCTGATCCCTGCGTCAGTATCCGGAATACTGTTGTTATCGGTATCCTCGATGGCGAGGTCGTTGCGCAGTGTTTCATTGGCCATGAGTGCAGAGAGATAGGGGAGGATCGACTCCGATCGAACATTTCCATCGACTTGGACAACATGGCTGTCCCCCTGGAGATTTCCTAAAACATCCCGTATTGCTGTAATTGTCGATATGGTGTCGATCTCCCCCTCGATGTAGATGTATCCTAACTCTCTCCCCATGGCTGGAAAATTCGTTTCGATCATATTAAAAGCGTGAACGATCTCGGAGTCTTCCTTTGCCACATCTTCGAGATTCAGTTCCGTTTCAAGCTGGAGGCCACCGAAGATAGACAGTGTGGTTAGTAATATAACAGCAACGAGAACCAGCGGATACCGCTTCATTGTAGCATCTGCAAGGATCACAGTAAATGGTCTTTTCGTGGCTTTCTCTAAACCATCCGGGACCTTTTCAACACGGGCCATATTGATCCGGGTCGTTTCAACCTGATCCTCATCAGCCTGGGTCAGATCAATCGAAGTCGTTTCCACCTTGGCCTTATCAACCTGGGACTTTATGTGCGACCCATGCGCATCTATAGTCATTGATTTCTCTTGGGGCCCTTTCGCACTCCTGGCTTTTAACGCACCATACTTCGCATAGGTATCATCAATGAACAATCGCAACGCGGGGATGTAAATTGCCATGATGATAAATGCCGAAGCTATTCCAATGGCTGCTGATATCCCGAAATCCCGGATACCGGGGACCTCGGAGACGGCATTGGAAGAAAATGCACCCACAGTGGTTATGGTGGTAAGGAACAGGGCGGCACCAACATGAGTCACACTTAAACGGAAAGCTTCGTGATTCTCTGCGCCGTTCCTTTGTTCTTCATGATATCGGTGAAGGGAATGGATTCCATAATCGATGCCTAATGAAATGACCAGAAGTGGGATGGCAAAGCTGAATTGTGAGAATCCGAGACCAATGACCTCTGACAGACCGAATGTCCAGATAAAGATAATGGGTATCGCGGTAATGGATAGTACAACATCGGAAATCCTGCGAAAGCTAATGTAGAGGATCACGATCATGAAAAGGACACTTATAGGGAAGAGCTTCGTCAGTGTTTCTTTCGACGCCGCCTCCATTTCCTCGTCCATTCCACCGGCCACAGATAGCTTCAGATCATCGTTATCGACCGTTCCCGTGATGTCCTTGATACTGGCCACGATCGAATCGAATATTCCGGTGTCGTTCCTTATTGCCTCGTAATCCACCCTGACAACAATCAAAGTCATTTCAGCGAAGGATTCGTTTTCATTGCCTGCGACCTCTTCTCCAGCCTTCTCACCGGCAAGTACACTAACTTCAGATACCATGCTGGTGATATCCGGATCATTTAAAGCCATGGTTATAGCTGTTTGGAATTCCACTGGTGACGCATCTAGTATCGTTGTATTGAACTGTGTCATCAGGAGCAATTGAACTATGTCCGCGATACTGGAAACCCCATTCCTTTCATCGACATGCGGCGATATGCCGTCATCCATGCGCAAACTGTTTTCGAGGGAAAGCATCTGCATGAGAGAGATGTTGGAGAGTATATTCCCTCCCCCCTCCTTGTCTCCAGCTTCTGCCACGATGATTACCCGTTTTTCACCTGTGAACTCCCTTTCAATGATTTCTTCAGTATCGACAGCTTTGCTATCCGGTATGTAATCATTCATACTCGTTTCCGTATCGAAACCCTTCAAAGGTATTAATAACAAGGCCGTGATTATCACAATACCGACTACAATGACGATTGGGTATGCCTGTACTCTGTCCATGACCTGAGTGGAAAGACCTGTCATTCCCGGTGAGTTCTTATTTTTTAAGTACGATGTATGTTCCCCGGTTCGTTCCATGATTTCACCTTCCGATCAATCAACAACAATCAATAACTAATCAACAACATTCAACCATTTTTACTCAATTCACGTTAACCATTCTTACTTGACCCAGTGCAGTTCTTTTTAACTCGAACTCGCCTTTAAGCAGGTCGAAAACGATCTTCCCGGTTCGTATCTTCCATACCTTTTCAGATGCCCTACCCCCCTCTCCGATACATTCTCCTATGAGCCATCTGTTGGGAAATCGAAGGGTCAATACTATCTGACGGAATGTAAACAATTTGGGATGCAGGCCATCCGGGGGTTTGCAGGAGTGTGTGTTTTACATGGTTAATCACTGTAATATTATGGTGAATAGCCATAATTTAGTTGTATTATATTAAACTATTGTTCTCTGCTTACCGTAATAATCGACTACCCTACGCTCGGCATCTTGTTGAAAATCCCCACTATAACTGGTGGAATCGATTTGACCTGTAGAGGTTAATAAGCTTTCGTGGCCCTTGCCCCAAAACATGTACAACCCGTGGCAATCTTACCCATAGGATATCCGAACTGAGTAAGGGCAGGAGGGAGGGGGGGCAGGAGGCTGAAGGATTCGATACAATAACCCGGTCGGTCCTATCTGAATTTCTCTCATAAGATCCCCTTCACGTTCGGGTTTGGCCCGCCAGCGGCGCCGGGGCGGGGGGG
>CAZTGJ010000093.1:3500-11223 GCA_964613025.1 uncultured Thermoplasmata archaeon
AACACCCCCTAGCCCCTCTTATTTCCCCCCCCCCCCCCCCCCCCTTTCCCCCCCCTTTCCCCAACCTCCCCCACCTAGTCGATGAGTGGATAACTTCCAAGCTTCAATGTCACCTCATATCTCCTGATCGAATTCCGGAAAATATCCCGTAACCGGGAAAGCTGGATCTCGAATTCTTCAGTTCCCTGTGAAAGGATCTCCACAACAATATCAAACTTTCCCACTACTCTCTGAGCTGATAACAGAGAGGGTTCCTTGTAGAACTGCTCGATCAGCTCCTGATCCTGTCTATGGGAATAGGTGTCCAGCTTCAGGAATACCGTGTATGTGCTATACCCTAATCTCTCCACATCCACGGTGATACTGAAGTCCTTAATGATCCCGTGATCCTTGAGTCTGTAGAAGCGATACCGGGCCGTCTCGGGTGGGACATCGAGGGAATCTGCCAATTCCCTGAAGGAGATTCGCGAATTATTTTTGAGTGTATCCACGATGTTCCGATCCAGATCATCAAGCTCCATCGGACCTTTCATCTTTCTCCTCGGTTGGGAATAGCTGATTTTTTTGAAGAATGGATATTCCCGGTATTTCAGGGGTCTGATCGGAATGAGGATCTCCCTCTCTCGGATGATCCCTGCATATGCTTCATTGATCCTGTCAATTACCTCCGACAGCTCTTTTCTGTCCTTCACCCCGAAGATCAGGAAGATATCATAGTAACCTCTGGATTTCTGGATATATCGGACATTTGTGTCTCGCTGAAGAAAGGAAATGAACTCACTCTCATCCTTTTCCGATGCCTTCTCGAGTTTCAGCAGGAGATGATAACTCTTTACTCCCTGCCTTGCGGACGAGATCACCGAGGAAAATCTCGTTATCACCCCCAACTTTTCCAGTCTTCCAATACGATACTCCACAACCTCTCGTGATGATTGCACCAGTCGCGCGATCTTCGAAAAACTCAGGCGACTGTTCATATTAAGAACGTAGAGGATTTTTTCATCCAATTTCGTTAATTTTATTTCCATTTATTGCTGGAGAGTAAGAATAATATAAATATTTTACTGAATTGTAAGTTTTTTTATAAAAGATTTCTAATTTCATGAATGGTGTCGTAGGTCCATGTCTTCATTTGCAGTCTATCCAAAGATCCGAACCCTGAGAAAGTGTCCGGAGATATTCGAACAGGAGGAGGTGATCATCACCGAGAAGATCCATGGGAAGAACATGAGGATACTCATCCCCTCCCATCCGAAAGGGCCGGAGGACCTGATCGTGGGATCCAGAGAATATTCGGAGAAAGACGATTCCTTTGGTCTCAGAAGCGAAGCCCGGGCACTCCGGGAGATCGTAGATTTTGATCTGCTGTATAGATTCTATAAGCATTCACTTTCAGATGTTGTAATCGTGGGTGAGCTTTACGGAAGGGGTGTGCAGCAGGAGATCGTCTACCGGGAGGACAAGGGCTTCGCTGTGTTCGATATTATCGCCGGAGAGGAATATCTTCCGTACTGGGATGTTGTTCGTACCTGTCGGAAGCTGAGTATCGAGGTGATACCACTTCTCTCGCGGGGAAAACCGGACGAACTGGATTTCGATCAGTTCATCAACCGGCCTAGTTTGGTATCAATACAAAACGGAGTGAATGATGGGAACAATCTTACCGAGGGCATCGTGATCCGGACTGACCCTCTTACCTTCAATCAATACGATGAACCGATAATCTGTAAACACAAAAGCCTTCCCTTCAGAGAGAATAGAAAACCCAAACCAAGGAAGGAGACTGATCTTTCCGGAGTCGAATCATTGACTGAACAGTTCGTCACCGAAATTCGTGTGAAGAAGATGATCGAGAAACTGAAGGAGAAATCGTTGTACACCGGATCAATGAAGGATGTCAGGAACCTGGGAAATGAGGTTGCTGAGGATATCGCAGTGGAGGAGAAGCAGGAATTGGCAGAGCTTCTGGAACGGGATGTAAATATCTCCATGAATGCAGTGAACAATGCGATCATAAGAAAAACTGCCACAATCTTCAAAGTGCTACTCAAGGGGTCTGCTATTTGATAGCTGATGTGACTACTGAAGATTTCTATCGACGCCCGCAGTGTCATTTCGCTCCACTCCATTCCTCTGCCCCCACCCCCCCTCCACCACATTTACGCCCACAGTGTCATCTCACACCGCTCCATTCCACTGTCTCCCACCCTCCCCCGCCGCCCCCTCCTGCACGTTCAATAGTAATCGGCAATCAATATATAATTCAACAACGAAACGATCACGACGACCAATTCCAGGGGGGGAAGTGGGGGGGAGGAGGGACAACTTGTTGTCGATCCGGTTGAGCACGAAGTGGTCGATGAGGAGTGAGCACTTGTGTGAGGTCCGGTTGGGTTCGTGGTAAGAATGAAGTTCTTAACACCGGTTGAGCCCGAAAGGCTCGATAAGGCAGAAGCCGACAAGGAAGAGGGGGGCACGACCGATGCAGCAGCAGGAAAGGAAGTTGATCAACGCGGGAGCAGCGGTTCAGATAGCCGATGAGATCGACTGGTGTCCTTAATTGAAATCCTTCTCCTTCACAAGCATCCACGCCATGAATATGAAGACCGCCGAGATAAGGATCGCCTGGACAAAGGTCCACCCTGCTGAGAGACTCCCATGCGGAGGTAGATCCCCGCTTTCCGTCAGAAGGTTCTTCATTGCCTTCAACCCATTGATAATGAACGTCCGTATCTGATAGGTAATCGTGGCCTTTGGTATGTTTCCGGGCAAGTTCCCTATCAGATTCTCCCAGAAGATGCAGTACAGGAATCCAGGCATAAGCGGATTCTTGAAGACCGATGCCATGAGCATGAACAGGGCTCCCCAGAGCATGATACCGATGAAGACCCCGCCAAGTGCGAACGCGAGGATATCCAGATTGTCCACAATGTCCCCCGCCCCCCCGTGCTGTGCAAAAAGCAGGTAGTTCAGTATGACCGGGATCGCGAATATACTGAATATTGAAAACACATATCCGAGGTACTTGTAGACAAGGATCTCCAGTCGATTGATCGGCCTAGATATGAGATACGTCATCGTTCTGTCGTCCACCTCGGAGGTTATGAGACCGGTTCCATAGAGGAAGCAGACATACAGCACGAAGAACTGCAGGTAGAGCATAACGGTCAAACCCATGAACATGTCCATCGCAGTATCCCCTTCATCTGATGCAGGACTTCTTAGCCAGACCAATGGGATAACAAGGAGCAGTAAGAGTATTGCCCCAACGGCCATTGTTTTCCTGTCCAGAAGAATTGATCTGACAGTGATGGATATCATCCCAATGGCCCTGTTGAGATAGGCATCTTTACCAGAGGGACGGTTATTTGGAGAGGCTTTCACAGATGGACGGCTTGTGGAGGAAGGTTTCGCCGATGGGGATGTATTTGATTTTGTCTTCGCATCCTTTCCCATTTGTTTCTTTGTTTCCTTTCCTATTTTGTTCTTCGTGTCCTTCCCCATTCCTTTCATAGAGCTCTTATTCGTGAAATTCTTAATTTCTTTGATCATATCCATCCCCTCCTCACTCCACCAGGTACCTGAATACGGCATCCAGATTATCGTCCGGGCTCGTAAGCTCCGAATAGGTTATTCCATGCTCGGTCATTATCCCTGGCAGATCCCTGTAGAATACATCCGGTTTCGCTGTCTTCACGATAAGGACATTCCCACTGAACTCCATGGAAACAATGCTCTCATGTCCGGTCAGGACGCTTGCAAGCCGTCTTGGTTCAGTCGTTGTTATTTTCACGATATGCGGATGCTGATCGATGAGACCCCGGATCGAATGGATATCACCCTGGGCGATCACTCTGCCCTGGTTGATCATGACGACATTCCTGGTTATCCTCTCAACATCATGCAAAACATGGCTGCTGATGATAATATCCTTCCCCGCATTCTCCATGGTCTTTATTGCTTTAATGATTTTCACTCTCCCAACAGGATCCGTCCCCGAGAGAGGTTCGTCCAGGATAAGAACATCAGGATCGTGGGCTATGGCCTGGGCTACCTTAACACGCTGCCTCATTCCCTTACTGTATCCTGCTATCGCTCTGTCCATGGAATCTCCCATGTCCATCTGCCTGAGTGCATTCTCAGCCATATCCAGTGCATCCGTCTTATTGTATCCTGCAAGTCTCAGGAGGGAACTCGTGAATTCCAGGCCGGTCATCCAGTGATAGAAGGATTCCTGCTCCGGACAGTACCCTACCCTGGCCATCAGATCAGAATTACCCCATACCTCCTCGCCGAGGAGGAACACCTTTCCCTGGCTGGGCTTGAGCTGCCCTGTCATCATCTTCAGGAATGTACTCTTGCCTGAGCCATTTGGCCCTAGAAGACCAGTTACCCCATGATCGATCTTCAGCGAGACATTGTTCAGACCCATGACCATCCCGTACCACTTGGATAATGTCCAACAGTTGAGCACACAATCCTTTTCCGGCATCATGAAGTTCGGTATCACCCTTCCTCTTTGGGGCATCCGTCGACCACTCTGAGGTGATTGGGTGTACATTAGCGGGAACGCCGGCGGGAACGGCGCAGCTACGCCTCCGGGAGTTTGTGTATTCGGCATCATCCTGCCCTGTTGATTATCAGAAGGAGGCCAACTGGCGGGAGGCATTCCACCAGGGAGATTTCCGTTAGGAGGCGTTGTATCTTGTTGATGTTCAACGGGGGCGATTCTGGCGATAGGAATTCCTGTCTGTGGTATTCCCTGATGCTGAATTCCATCCTCTGGTATCTTATCCTGAGGTATTCCTTCATGTGGATTTCCAGTTTCTGGTTTACCATCTGGATTTACGGGCAGTCTCTCACTCGCATTCACTTCTTGACCCACATTCACACTTTCACCTCCCTTCATTCGCTCAACTCCGTTTTCCAGACTTTCATAATTACAACTGAAGTACAAACAACCACGAAGATCATAAGCACCAGAAGATTATATGTCCACTCATAATGATATGTTGTATTTGGAACATCGAATATCTTTGCGCCGACAAACTGTATCGAGTCGTATATCGATACTACGGAACCTCTTTCTTCATTGAAACTATCCTGTATGATCGATGAAATGATCGATGATATCATATATGACACCACCAGGCCAAACGCAGCATAGAATCGTCGTGCCGTGATGGAGGAAAAGGCAAGTGCAAGAGATGTGAGGACAGTCACTATGATCAGCGAATTAAGGATGATGGCTCCCCAGACCCACAGGTGGTCTATTATATAATCTGATCCCACACTGGAAAGTGCTATGAGACCCCCGTATACTACCAAGACTGGAAGCATCGTCCCGAAGCACAGCACGGAACCTACGGAACCAAATTTGATGGCAACATAGTCCAGTTTTTTTATCGGTCTCGAGAAATAGATGGTGAAGGATTTCTGTGCTATGTCCTCGGATATCGCCCGTGAACCCGCAACTGCTGCAAGGAAAAGGGCGAACAGCATGAATACCTCAGCGAACATTCCGTGAATGAGCTCACTGGTTATATCCTGATCTGGAATGTTGGTTGCAATCACGATCGTTGTAACAGCCCCCGAGACAGAATCATCCTGCGCTGAAAAGGCGGAAACATAGTTGCTCGTTAAGATGCTTGGATATTCCGGTGAGTCGTAGAAGACAGTGAAGTTCCTGCTCTCCCCAGATCGAAGGAATATCCCGACATCACCTTTTTTCACACTGTCTGAAAGGTTCTCTGGCAGTGCCACCACCCCTTCGATCCGATAACCCCATTTCTTAGCAACATTTACCCGAACAACGAATGTCTCATCTTCACTCCCTGTATTGGTAATGGAGATCGGAAAGCTCACCACGTCATCAGCTTTCACAGATCGGTTCGTGATCACTCCCGTGTCCGTGGTCATTATGAAGTGGTATGGGGATCCCTCGGTATGACCAACGAGAGTATAGGAAGTAATTCTTACTTCCCCCCTGAAATTTTCCCTGTTGGTATTCCCTGAGCTAATGCTGAAAGCACCCTGAGACTGAGCCACCAATCTGACCTCACCTTTTCCGGATATTGTTCCATTTGGAGGTATAACGACCAGATGGAAGCTTGATAGTTCTCCTGCTGACAATATGAATGTCATCGAACGCATTGGATCATTGTCTTCACCCCAATCTCCATTCCCGCTTATGTTGTCGAGGGAACCGTGTGAAAAGAGCCCGGCAGACCAGTACGTATCATTATGTTCAATGAATACAACGATGGTATCTGGCTTTTCTCCATCATTCGACACCGAAATATTGTAGACGGCGAATCCCTCTTCCGAGATCGTTTCGGAGACCGGGAATCCGACTCTGAATGCAAGGAGCTTATCATCGGCATCACCATCATGACCCCCGGTGGATTCGTCTTCGGGACTCTGAACAAGATTAATGAAGCCAAAGAATCCCATCATTAGAGGGAAAAAGACAATAAATAACCACATGAGAATGATCAGGATCTTTATCCATTTGTTTGACAGGATATGGCTGAAACCACGAGAAATAGTCCGGAAAATGATTGCCTGGCGTCCCTCAAGTGTTCCATTCCAGGAGTTGTATCGTTCTGTGTGGATCGTAGAACCGCTGGCTTGACCACCCCCCTGATCCTGCCGCATCGGATAGTGAACCGGATCGGTCATCAGGCACCACCCCCCTTCTTCTCCACGATATCAATGAACAGATCTTCAAGGTTCATCACACTCCTGCTGGCATATCGTATCTGGACCCCACTTGCCGACGCGACGTTCATGATCACCTGGAAAATATCCCTATCCCTGGCGGCCTGCTCCTCCTGTCCACCCACGTTGCCTGTACTGATCTTCATCATGTACCCATCCTGATCCTCGACATCGTACCCACTATCCCTGAGTCCCTTCATGAACCTTTGTTTGTCTCCTACCATTCTCACGTTCACAACTCCGCTGGAACCTCGTAGCTGGTCTTTCAGATTCCCCTGCATCAAAACCTCACCAGCTGCCAGCACCACAATATTCTCGCAGGCATATTCCACATCCGGAAGTATATGTGAACTCAATAAAATACTCTTATCCTTCTCTTTTGCAAGGAACCGTATTAGCTCCATCATCTCATCCCTGCCCTTTGGATCAAGTCCATTCGTCGGCTCGTCCAGTAAAAGGAGGTCGGGATCATGCACCAGAGCCTGGGCAAGGTTCACCTTCTGCTTCATACCCGTGGAATAGGTTTCTATCTTCCGGTAGCGTTCGTCCCGTATACCTACGAAATGAAGCACTTCATGAGCCCGCTGCATGGCATCCCCCTGGGGCATACCGGAAACGAGACCAGCGTAAGCTACCATTTCCACGGCGGTCATGTCCATCATGAGACATTCGTGCTCGGGCATATAGCCGATGCGCTCCCGTATGGCGAGACCGTCGGTTGCGATGTCATGGTCGAAGATCGTCCCGGTTCCGGAGGTCGCCCTCACGAGACCAATGAGCGTCCGGATCAGCGTACTCTTTCCTGCCCCGTTGGGTCCGAGGAGACCCGTGGCACCCGGGGGGATATCCAGGGAAACATCGGAAAGTGCCCTGACCTGACCGTATGTCTTCGTCAAGCTGTTCGTTTTAATAATTAAATCCATATTCGTTCCCTCTTTATTTTATTTTATTTTTAGTTACTTGAAGCGAAACCCTCCCTCCTTCAGGTGGGAGATGAAAGCGT
>CAZTGJ010000094.1:0-8787 GCA_964613025.1 uncultured Thermoplasmata archaeon
CTGGAACCAGTAGGATGATACCTCATTACCAGTTCCCTACTCTACTGACTGCGTGGGAAGAACGAAGTTCTTCGCTCGGGTTGAACACGAAGTGTTCGATAACGTGAGAGGCATGGAATGCAGAACGCTGAATGAATGTGAAACGTTCATTAAGAAAGCAGTCGATGAGGAATGAGGACTTGTCCGAGTTCCAGTTAGGTTCGTTGAACCTGATGAGGAATGACAATGCGGGCGATGATGGGAAAAACGGTAAGAGGGCGGGAGACATCAATGAGGATCAATACCCCCCATCGCCTCCGGCTCTGTGCCCCTCCTCCCTGATTACCTTGTTTTCTCAGAGCATACAATACCAACACAATATAAATCTGCGTTAATCTGCCTAATCCGCGTAATCTGTGTGCTATCGTCATAACCGTCGTCACCTGCACTAGGTTGAAATATCTGCTCAACCCCTCACGACACCATGAAAGCCGAGGCCCAATGCATTCCCTGTTTTCTTGACCAGGCCGTGGAAGCGCTCGAACTTGCCGGTGCGGACTACGAAACCCAGATCAGGACCATGAAGCATTTGCTGAGCTATCTCAACGAAGTGGATATGAACACCTCCCCTCCGGTACTCTCCCGCACCATCCATGCTATCATCAGAGAGCAAACCGGATGCCCCGATCCATACCTTGCGATCAAGGAAAAAAGCACGGAAACCGTGATCGGCCTTCTTCCCCATCTCCGGGAACTCATGATGAGCTCGAAGGATCCGCTCTCACTGGCTGTAAAACTGGGTGCCCTGGGAAATGTCATTGATTTTGGAACACCCATAAGGATGGATATCAACGGGATGGTGGACCGGATCGTGGAAAAGGAGCTGACCGTATTCGAGATCGACACTTTCAAAGAAGAGCTGGATAAGGCAGAGACAATCCTGTTCCTAGGTGATAATGCCGGGGAAATAATCCTTGATACCTTTCTGCTCCGGGAATTGAAGGATCGGAAAAAAACGATCATCTACGGTGTGAGGGAAGGGCCGATCATCAATGATGCAACGATCGAGGATGCCCGCCAGGCAAATATTCAGGATTTTGCTGAGCTCATCACCACGGGAAGTCATGGTCCAGGCACACTCCTGGGGGATGCAACACAGGAACTGATCAATGCTCTGAACAGCACAGATCTCATCATATCCAAGGGCCAGGGTAACTTTGAATCACTCTCGTCCGATCCGCGGCTGAAAGCTATGACCAAACCGGGAACACCGATATTCTTTCTGCTGACCGTGAAATGCGGTATCGTGGGGAGATATGCAGGGGTGGAAGAGGGAAGCACGATCTTCAGTGTTCACTATCCTCATACAGTGTGATCCAATAATGGAAATGTAAAATAGATCTGAATAAATGGAACCGAATGGATCCTATGAGGATTACTTTAAGAACCTGATGATTCCAGATACTATCAGATATTGGGTTTGAATTCCTCGGCAACCTCTTTTTCGGTCCATGCATCGGCCTGGTCCCCAAGTGGAATGGAACTCTTGTAGAGAATGGAATCCTGAATGGTAAGTGAAACATTCACACCACGGTGTCCCTCCTTCTCAAAGCGATCCCGAAGCACACCGGATATCGAGGTGAGAAGGTAGGTAATGGCTTCCTTGCTGCTTCCACCAGCCCGGATCTCCACCATCTTTTCCTTGGGGAGAATGAGAAGACCGGATTCCTCCCCGTCGATAACACCGTAATAACCGGCCGAAAGGACACTGCTCCCCCGGTGCCAGATCAAAGACATCCCCAATCCTTCGACAACCTCCTGAACGATGGATACCGCCCGTGCAGGGGCGAGATCCGATGGAATATGGAACATCCTCACGCCCACGGAACGAGCCTGTTCCATGAGTTTGTTCAGGTAGCTGGAATTCACATTCTTGCCCTGGCCCACCTCGGGTTCCGGGATCTCGATGTTCTTCCGCTCGGGCAGGATGGTCTGATAGTTGCCCGAAGCATCGAGATAGGTAAGGGTCGAATCGATGATCATCTCTCCGCAGATCTGCGGGTCGAAATAGAAGTTCACGGTTTTCTTATCCTCAGGAGATATTGTTCCCAGAACTACCTCGTTGAACCGCATCTCATAGTCGGGAAGCACCCGGATGAGGTTGAGCTGTCGTTCGTCCCTCAGGACCTTGAGCATAACCTTGCTTATGACTGAACTCCGGGTGTTCTTTACTACGAACTGCAGCCGTACCGCCCCGTTCCTGAAGTCGTATCCGGAATAGACCTCGATCTCATCGATGACATCCACAGCCACCTTCTTAAGGGTCGGATCGACCTTATCAATGATCGTGGTAATCCCCTTATTGTTCGAGTCACGGGTCTTGAGGCGTTCCAGAATAGCTTTCTCCACCTGGTTTTTTCCCTCCCTGACCCTCTGAAGCGCTTGGTTGATATCCTCCATGGCTGTAGTGAACTGGAACTCCTCGGCGATCTCCGAGGCCTTCTGTACCTTAACCTCCATGATGTTGAGCATCTCTCGCGCATCGAAGAGGAGACCCTTCTCGAAATACTCCTTGAAGTAACCCTCCCTCTCCTTCACCTCTTTCATGAGGGGTTCCATCTCATTCTCACCGATGCGTTTCCTGCAGTTCAGGATATTCTCTTCCAGTTTCCGAACCTCATTGTCAACATTGAGGAATTCCGATGCCTCCGTAAGAATGGTCTTTGATTCAGTGCAGGATTCAAGTGCCTTCTCATATTTTCCCGTGGAATAGAGCTTTTCTGCCTGGTCTGACATATCGGCTGCGATCCCCACCTTTGCCTTCCCCATCCCGCTTCTCACCTGGGTTAGGTCCCGTATGATCACTTCGAGGTGATGGGAATCATTGATCTTCCGTGCCACCTGTTCGGCTAGTTCAAGTGTTGTGTGTGCCGAAAGGTAGATGTTCAACGCCTTCTTGGATTTGCCGCTCTCCAGCGCCTTTCCCCCGCTCACCATGAGTCGTTCCGCATCTTCAACATAGGTCGAGAGTTTGGGTTCCATGGTCTCAAGGTCAACCATGCTCTTTCGCTTCTCATAGATCCTGTCCAGAAGGAATCCCGCAGCCACCAGTGCTACCCCTGATCCCACGATGAGGAAGAAGTCGGTGCTTTGAAAGGGTGCGAGAATGAATGATACGACGATCAGTAATATGCCGGATACGATTGCAAGGTCTGCCAGTGTTGCCTTTTCATACATTGAGTTCATCTCCTTTGTAACGATTGTAGAGATACGATGATGCGGTGATCGAGACGAAATAAAGGATGGAAAGCCCCAGGAACAGAAGGGTTCCCATCACGATGTATAACAGAAGAAGAATGATGGAGGGGGAGAAGATGAGGGAAATGTCCCGGATCCCCCGATAGTGCAGCTTCACTGTCCCCACTGCCCACAATAGAAATTTAACGGTAGAATTGACCAGTATCTTTCCGATGGTCATGAAACCCGAGAGCAACCAGCTTCCCAGTTTCACGGTCATGAAGGAGATAGTAAAGATGAACCTGTGCCAGGCAAGCATGTTCCGTGCTGTGAAATTGATGATCGGGATGGTCAGTTTGATGAAGGTCATGATCAGTCCCGAACTGATGATAGTTGCGATCAGAATGGTTCCCATGGCAAGAGAGAGCGAGGTCCGGGCAAATGCCTTCCCTGTCCTTCTCAATGGCCACACAATCAACTGAGTCAGGAATATCCCGGTACGATAAAATGCCATACTGACGATCTTCACAACCGCATGTAGAATATCGGACACTCCCTGAATGACCCATTCCAAGGCTCGAATAACCCCATGATACAAGGCCAGCACCCGGAAAGCGATTGCCCAGAACACCGCGCGAACTGCTCTGCTCACTCTTACGGATATATGATGAAGGATTGAATAAATAGCATAGAGGATATGTCGAATGGCGTGTCCTAGGGCACTGAGCACTGACAGAACGAGGTGGCCCAGTGCCTTGAACACATCTCGAACGAGGTTGCCTAGTGACAAGAGTACATCTCGAACGAGGTGAGCTAACGACATGAGTACATCCGATAGGAGTAGGACCAGTACCTTCCCCATCCTGACAATAGTGGTGACAGCAGTGATGATCCATTTCCCCAGGATCAGAAGTCCTGCTTTCACGATACCGGCAACGACTTTCATCGTGTGCCCAACTTTCTTCAGTACCGCAAACGCAATGGAAATGGCTCGCATTGTAAGGGCAAGGAGATATTTTCCCAGTGATATCAACCCCAGAACCACAAACGTCCCTCCCAGAATAATCGCAGAGAAGATCGCTGATAGGATCAACAGAACTGCTTTTCCCGACCGGAGAGCAATGGATATCAGAACCTGATATCCTGAGACCGCGATCAAGACCATGATAACCTTTACTCTAATAGCCGCATGGATAACGGCTGCTGCCGCCCTATGAAATCCTAACATACATATTCCGAGGATAATTTTTCCTGCTCTCACCGATCGATTTGTAAAGATGATCATAAGAACCCATAGATATAAGGAGCATGATATCCATCCGTTGGCCAGTCTCCTTCCGGTAAATCGTAGAAATGAGGCGAGTATCGCAATTAGGGGTATGAGAATCCGGATCATTCCCTGTTTCAGGAATGCACCGATGAGCATCAGGGAATACCGGCAGCGTCCTCCGCACCGCTGGAGCCGGGCCAGGAATGTTTGGGTGGTAGTAAGAGCAAGGACGATCGAGGTGGTCCAGACCCGGATAAAGGCAAGGCTGCTCCTCTTCATGAGCGCCAGTACCGGATGATAGGTATTGATCCAGATGATGATGGAGGCAAGGAGAGGAAATATGATGGTCTCGAGGGTGAGATGATAAATGACGAAGGAAATGATGAGTGCCGTTATGCGGTGGTAGGTATTGATGAAGACATACCAGTAGAGACCAACCGCAAGGAAAAAGAAGATATAGTATTGGGGTCCGCACCGCTTGAATGCCCGTGACATTCTCATCTCAATTTTGATCAGTGACTTGACGAACCATCGCCCAATGCGGTAGAATGCCCCTGCGATCTGGCTGAAGAAAAGATGTACTTTGGTCAGGAGGGCGAGGATCCTAGTACCAAGCCAATGAAGAGCAGAGGATAGAACGAATACAACAGCATGCCAGATCTTAAGAAAGGCACGGAAGGCCCGTTGTGCCCCTTCGCGGAGATTGGCTTGGATGACATTAAATATCAGGATCAGCATGTTCTGTGCAAATCTGAGAAATCTGAGCAGGCGGTGATAACGGGGAAGGAGGTAGGAGTAATAGAATCGCTTCATCCTTGTATGAACCCACAGGAACGCCCTTTCTACGTTGGAAACAATTCCCTTCAAAAGATGAATAATTCCTCCCGCTGTTGATTTGAAGAGCTCATTGATCCTGTGGACAAAAAGGAGAACAGCATCGATCACCACCCTGAAACGACTGGCCAGGGCTCTCACGATCCTTTCCCCCCCTCTCCCCACTGCCCGTAGAAGATTCTCGATATTTCTGACGAGAGCCGATACCGCACTTTGAACTGCAACCAGAATGTGCTCACCGAAATTCCTGAGCCCAATAAGAAACCTTGAGAACATCTCCCGAATATGCTGAAAGAGCGTTAGAACTGAGAAGATAGTCACGCGTACGAATTCCTTGATGTCTCTCAGATTCACGTTATCTCCTTCTGGCTGATCCAAATTTGTGTCCCCTAGAATCTATTTATATCTTTTGGGAGAGATTTTAGGAGACTCCTATAATGTTAGTAAATGAACTCATCCTTCGGTTCCTTCCATGGAAAGACCCAGGAATGATATATTGATGGAATGGACCTTCGGGACCACACCCACTCATCATCAGCTCATTCGTGATTTGATATGAACCTATTTCTTTTCTGTCTTCTTTTTCTTCTTGTCTTTGGCAGGTTCGGAAACCAGATCCTTCAGGATACCTGCAAGCAGGTCTTTGGGGAGTTTGATGGCATTCTCCACGATCTCCTCGCTGAATCCCTTCTTGACCTCTTTTTCCGCATCCTTGGCAAGATCACGAATGAGATCCAGAATGTCCTGTGGGAGTTTCTCGGCATTCTGAAGGATCTCCTCGGTCACCTCTTTCCTGACTCCCAGGTCAGCATCCCTTGCCAGATTCTTCACAAGTCCAAGGATCTCCTTTGGGAGTTTTTCGGCGTTCTCCAGGATCTCTTCCGCTACTTCCTTTCGAACCTCGATATTCGTATCCTTGGCGAGATCCTTGACCAGATTCAGGATATTCTTCGGCAGTTTTTCGGCGTTCTCCAGGATCTCCTCCGCCACCTGCATCCTCACCCCGGTATCTTCGTCCTTTGCCAGGTCCTTTACCAGACCGACAATATCCCGTGGTAGTTTTTCGGCGTTCTCCAGAATGCTCTCAACTGCTTCCTTTCTCACGTCCGCCTCCACATCTTTTGCCAGGTCATTCATGAGTTTCACAAGTTCTTTGGGGAGTTTGTCAGCATTCTTTGGAATGATTGAGGCAAGTCGTCTTCTGATTTCAACGTCGTCATAACGCACCATGTCCTTGACGAACTCGGAAAAATCCCCTGCCATATCCTCCACTTTCTTGGTTTTTGGTTTTGCAGCCTTTTTTGTTGCCATTCGATCACCTTCGCTAATAAAATGTCTGATAGTTGTTGTATGACTGATTTTTTGATTGTCTGGTTTCATTGTTAATAAGCCTTTTGTCATCCCGCACTCTAATCAAAAACACGTCTTCACCTGCGATGCTCGTTCTCACCCTCCGGAACCATCCATCCACCAAAAAGCAATTATACAATTTACAACCTTTGTTTTGTATGTCGGACCCCCTGAACATCTCCGGAATTCTCGAAGGATATGACAAGGAGAACATCACCATTGCAACTGTTTGCTCACACAGCAGTCTCCAGATTTTTCACGGTGCAAAGAAGGAAGGATTCAAAACTCTGGGGATCGGGCTTCCCGGCCGGACTCGGCTTTACGATGCCTTCCCCCTGGCAAAACCCGACGATTTCCTTGTACTTGACAGCTATGACCAGATGAAAGATCATGCCAGGGAGATGCAGGAAAATAATGTGGTTATAGTTCCCCATGGATCCATGGTCCAGTATCTTGGGATCGAGAAGTTCGAGGCGCTGCCGGTACCGACCTTCGGCAACAGAAAAGTGCTGCAGTGGGAGTCGAATCGTTCTATGGAGCGAACGTGGCTGGAGGGAGCAGGCCTTTCAATGCCCAAGGTTTTTGCCAGTCCAGAGGATATTGATATACCGGTTCTTGTAAAATACGATGGGGCGTGGGGGGGAAGGGGATTCTTCATTGCCCGGACTCCCGAGGAATTCTGGCAGGGAATTGACAAGGATAAGAAATTCACGATTCAGGAGTATATCATCGGGACCCGATACTATCTCCACTACTTCTATTCCCCACTCATGAAGGATGGGTACAGATTGAGCAAGGGCAGCCTCCAGTTAATCAGCATCGACCGGAGGGACGAGACCAATATCGATGAAATGTACAAGCTGGGAAGCCAGGAACAGCTCAAGGCCCAGGGGATCTATCCCACCTTCGTTGTGACCGGTAATGTCCCGGTGGTCATCAGGGAATCGCTCATGCCAAGGGTCATGGAAATGGGTGAACAGGTGGTTGAGCGCTCGCTGGACCTCATGGGAGGGATGATCGGAAGCTTCTGTCTCGAATCCGTGGTTACCGATCAGTTGGAGTTCAAGGTCTTTGAGATCTCTGCACGGATCGTGGCAGGGACCAACCCCTTCATTGCCAATTCCCCCTACTCCGAGTTCGTCATGCCAAATCTCTCTACGGGACGGCGTATCGCTTTGGAGATCAAGGATGGTATAAAGCAGGATCGGCTGGATGAGATCATAACATAGGGCTTTCATTATCCTATCCTCCATTTCTCCATCATAGCCTTCCCCCCTCATTCTCTCCATTTTCCCCCACCCACACCTTGCTCCCACTTCCCCCTTCCCCACTTCTGCCCCCCCACCCCCATGCTTAGTATAATTGCGTCATGGTGTTTGGATATCTCATGTATGCTTTTTCTTCCACCAATCATCGAGACCGGTTCCTAATGCATCCAGCGCCTTTTGCAGGCTGTCGGTTGGTATACCGTATCCCATGCGGAAATGTCCACCCCATTTGCCATCGAATCGATTGTTCCTCTTCCCATCACCTTCATCGCTCCCCACCCCTTCCCCATCCCCGAAGTAGGTTCCTGGAGTGATCATGACCCCATGTTTGTTTTGAGATGTTTCCCTAAGGCCAGGGTATCGGCAAATGAATCAGCCGAATTTTCTACCTCGATCTTAGGATCGCGGATCCTCGGAAATGCGATGTTCCCCTCCGAAGCACTGGAAGTGATGGCAATATTTTCCGGTTCCACATGATACTGGTCTGCGATCTCCCTGATCAACTGGGTATCCCCCATATCGGTACCACAGTCCATGGTGAAATCAAAGGTTTCCATATCGAATCCCGGAATGTCAGTGAGTTTCAAAAAAGTGAGACAGCTTGATCCGAGATTGTGAACTACAGTCTCACGATCGTTCAGCTAGTCAAGCAGTTCGAAGTCCAAAGCTTTCATGCTGAAGTGGATAACCATAGGAATTTTATTCTTTCCGGTTCTTGTAGTAGATGGAGAGGGGAGAAGGTGGGGGGGGGTACGGGGTGGGTGGGAAAAGGTGGAATGAAATGACAACGTGGGCGCTGATCGAATAAGAGGTGGGGGGGTGGGGGCAGTGAGGGAAGAAGTGAGCTGG
>CAZTGJ010000094.1:8797-11102 GCA_964613025.1 uncultured Thermoplasmata archaeon
CCCCCCCCCCGCCCCCCCCCCCCCCCCCCCCCCCCCCCCCCCCCCCCCCCCACCGAGTGAAACGAGCACAATCAGTATTACCATGAAGTGTGATGAGAAGGTATGGAAAGCGAGGTTTCCGGACAGGTGATCAGGGATGATGAGACATCGGAACCATTGATTGGGATTGATGAGACGTCAGGGCCGGTTATCGGAGTTGATGAAGCAGGACGCGGGCCGGTGATCGGACCCCTGGTGGTTGCAGCGGTCTATGCTGACGATCAGGACCGCCTGAAAGAGCTGGGAGTACGGGATTCAAAACAGCTCAGTCCGGAAAGGAGGCAGGAACTAGCCAAGGGGATCAGAAGATTGTGCAGGGTGGAAACTGTCATCGTCACGGCAAAAGAGATCGACGATCTCAGAAAGAGGATCACGCTGAACGAGATCGAGGTGAATGCATTCAGCCAGGCGATCAGACAACTATTGATCGATGCAAACGGGATCAATGATCTGACTGTTTTTCTGGATGCTGCTGATGTGAAGGAAGAGAGGTTCGGAAGGGATATTGAGGCCAAGTTATTGATGAAGATGGGAACAGTTCCCAAAATAGTTAGCAGGCATAAGGCTGACGATTTGTTTCCCATTGTGTCCGCCGCATCAATCATCGCGAAGGTCACCCGGGATTCGGAAATCGAGGCCTTAAAAGAGCGGTATGGGGAGCTGGGAAGCGGCTATCCATCAGATCCGGCGACTAAGAAATACCTCGCCCAGCTCTTCAAAGAGGGAAAGGAAATGCCATCCTATGTAAGAAGTTCATGGGAGACGGTGAAGAGGATGAAGGATAAAGCTTCAACGAAAAGCCTGGACGACTATTTATAGAATATCAACATACAGGCATTTATCACCTCCACCACCATCCCCCTGCCCCCGGTTTGTATTATATGAAGCTGTTATTTTGCTATGAATAGTAGATGGAGAAACAATAAGTAAGATAACCTGAAGAACAGGTATTATTCGATGACAGGATCATCCGTATCCAGAGGAATTGCAATGATAGATCTTCTAGAGAACATGGTAAACAAGTTCAATCAGAAAGTAGATGATAGCGAGAGGCTCTTCGAGAGGCTCAAGGAGGTCAGCAGGACTATCCAGATTGAGCTCGATGAGAATGTATTCTATCATATGCGGATGATCAACGGGAAGATCGTGGAGATCGTTCCTGAAGCTATCAAGGAACCGGAACTGCCGGATCTGAGGATTCTTACTGATTCACGGACCTTCGAAGGGATCATGAACAAGACCGTGAAACCCCTGAAAGCATACGCACTCAAGAAGATCAAGATCAAGGGTGCGCTCAAGGACAGGATCCTGCTGAAGGATCTGCTCAGCGGTCCGAAAAAGAAGAAGGAGTAGGACCTTTCAATTCACAGCTTGAGTTAAAGAATTCAGAGCGTTCCTTTTTTTGCCTTATCCTTCATCCTTTTAGCACGCTGCTTTGCATTGTAACCGGTGAGTGTGAGTAGGAAATCATTGTATTTTTTGTGAGTTGTCATTGCTGTCTCATCGTCGACCTTTGCATCCATATCGGTATCGATCCAGAGCTTGGTCTTTCCCTCGAACCAGCATTCAAGGCTCTTTAGCGCTCCGAATGATGTCCTGATCTTCCCCTCTACCTTCTCGAACTCGCCGAAGATATCGCTGACGATCTCTTCCAGCTTTCCGTCGATGTTCTTGAAATGTCCGCGCTTGATATCGTAGTCTCGCATGCGAAGAGGATATTCGAGCAACTATTTAAGGATTGCTGGCTGAGAGGCGAGATTTTGTTGAAGAATTGAATTCTATCCGGATCACCTTGCGCCCTCCCCTCTTCCCCCTAAGATCGTTTCGTCGTCTTAGTCGTAGTAGTCGTCCCGTTGCCCCCGCACCCCGCGTCGTATTCGTAGATGTAGTCGTAATCGCTGTAATAGTAGTCGTAACCGATTTTGAATGTGGACTGGAACATATAATTTGCAGATGGAGGCGCTTGGGGTGGGGTGGGGGGAGCGGAACGGAGTGGAACGGAGTGACGATGCGGGTAGAAGGAGAAAAGGGGGGGGTGGGAGAGAGTGGAACGGAGTGGAACGGAGTGACACTGGGGGCGGATATTGAAAAATGGGGGGGGGCAGTGGAGTGGAACGGAGTGACAACGTGTTGTCGCTCCAGTTGAGTGCATGTGAGGCAAGGAATGCCGAGGAATGAGAACTTGTTTGAGTTCCGGTTGAATACGAAGTATTCGATGAGGGCTGAATGAACGTGCAACGTTCATTAAGAATGCAGTCGATGAGGA
>CAZTGJ010000095.1:0-11025 GCA_964613025.1 uncultured Thermoplasmata archaeon
ACACATGTCTTTGGGTTCTACATATCTGACACGATACAATAGCCGTTTTACCCGAGGAATCTTGAATATTTTTATACTGACTCAAAAATTTTCTGTCATGTATCTAAACTCACCAGAACGATAAAATAATAAGTAATCAACAATAATAAATTCGTTCAAATAATTATTTATATTTGTAATAATCAATTGGACGTAATATCATATTATAAACGAAATAATTAATTGTTAAATTAATTTATTAATTCTTGCCAAAAGGCGCGATTTTTCCCGTTCGTGGATGTGGTAACATAACCGAAAAACACTTAATAAAAGACAATGGGTCAAATAGTAACTATCTGAGGTGACACCATATGAACACCATGAGGTCGTTTACTACACTGATTTTAACGATCATACTAATCGCATCAGCAGGTTGTCTCGGTGACGATGAAAAGAAAAACCAACCTCCCGTGGCAGATGCCGGGCCGGACCAAACCGTTACCATGGTGAACGATGAAGCAGTAGTTACCTTTTCGGCTTCTGCTTCCAGTGATCCCGACGGGGATGATCTGACCTATCGTTGGGATTTCGATTCCAACAACGGGGACAATGATATTGATGATACGAAAAAGGGTACCACTCATGCATATTACATGGTCGGTACATTTACCGTAACCCTCAAGGTCAGCGACGGGAAGCTCACATCCGAGGACACAATAAAGGTGACCGTCAAGAAAGAACCTGGAAATGTTGAAGCTGTCATCAATACCGATGATGAACTCAAGAGCACCGTAGGGGCGGATGAGGTGAAGACCATAACCTTCGACGGCTCCGGATCCAATACCAGGGAGGGAACCATCGAGGAGTGGGAATGGGATTTCAACTATACAGGTCCCCATGAGTTCGATGTTGATGCCAGTGGAGATGAGGTATCCAACGATTTCGAATCGGGTACCCATGTTATCGCGCTCAGGGTTACCAATGATACCGGTGCTGAGAACATTGACTATGTTGAAGTGAAGATCAATTACAATATGAGCTACGAGAACGAAGAACTGGAAGACGATGAGGACAGAAACTATTATTTTCCACTGAATTCCGATAATGCCTTTTACCTCAGAGTTGCCCTTGTGAGCAATAATACAGACAACGACGGACACAATCTGGATATCTACCTATATTTCCCTAACGGGACCGAGGCAAACAATACCGCTGATGAGGACGAAGGACACGAGGAGATCCGCTACAATAAGAACACCGAGTATGGGGAAAACCTGAAGGCACTGGGAGAATGGAGGGTCAGGATCTACAATAACGATTACAATCCCGTATCTTCTATGGAATACGATCTCTATATCGATGTTGTTTACTTCTCGTGAGGGGTGATGGGATATCCTCAACCAAGGTCGCACTCTTCATTGCACGGAAGGATATTTTTCAGGATAAACGTCTATTCGTAATGATCGTTCTGGCCGTGGTATTCGGGATCGGTATTCAGGTCCCGAATGTAGCAAATCTCGACGGAAGTACGGCTACTATTCTTGACCGGACCGTGAATGTCATGAGCGGTCACATCTCAATTTCCCCGCACAATGAATCTTTCCTCAGGAATGTAACCGAGATGATCAATCGGATCGAGGAATTCTCCTGGGTCGAGGGATGCCTTCCCAGAACCTACATTCCAGCTATCATTCAGACCGGTGGCTATTCGACGGGATTGGACCTCATCGGAATGGTACCCGAGCGGGAGGAGAAATATTCCAGACTTGACGAATACCTCAAATCCGGCCGTTTCCTTGACTTTAGTGACGGGGAGGCGGCGGCGGAGAACGTAACGGTCCTGGGGGATGAGCTTGCCGAGAGACTTGGGGCCGGGCTGGGAGATCAGATAAATCTCACACTCCCTGATACCGTATGGTCCGTGAAGGTGGTGGGGATGGTGAATATCGGGTTGGGGGGGGTGGATGAGCGTGCCATTTTCATTCACAAGAACAAGATCGATTCCCTGTTAGGTGTGACAGATTCGGCAACTGAACTCCTCGTGAGGACAGACGACCCATTTTCCATTTCACCCAGAGTTGAGGAGATCCAATCCGTTTATCCGGCTCTTAATGTACAAAGCTGGCAGGAGAAGATGTCCTACGTTGATGATATTACAGATGCAAATGAAACACTCAAACTCATTTCCCAGGGGATGACATTGGTTGGGGTTATGGTCCCTGTCTCGGTGCTCATGTACGTGAATGTCAAGTCGAGGCGAAGAGAGATCGGCATCCTTTTGGCCACGGGCGCCAATCCTAAGGATATTTTCAGGATATTTCTGTTCGAGACCATGATGATTGCTATCATCGGTGTTCTGGGAGGTTTGGGTCTTGGGATGGGATTCAGCCTCTACTATCTCCAGTATCCCGTGGTAAACCGCCCGAATTTCGTGGTGAAACCCCTTCTCAGACTGTCCACCTTCATCATTCCCGCAATCGTCATTTTCACAGCCACCCTCATTGCGGGAGTATATCCAGCCGTGAAAGCTTCCAAGGTAAATCCCGTGGACGCCATCTGGAAAGATTAGTTATTTAACCCCCCCTTTCCCTCCCTCATGTAATGTACAATCGAGCGTTACTGGAGGACCAGAATAATGGAACACTTGAATAATAGAACACTAGAACTTCATATCTATCCTTGGATACCGCCGCCTGTAGGCTTCAACTGATTTCTTCCCGGCTGCAGGTATTGCCAGTTCCCCTGCTTTTCCCTCGAGGTATTTTCTTCTGAGGTTCTTTTTCACCATACTCAGATCCGTACCCTGACAGATCAGTCGAAACCGTCCGTTGGCTGGTAAATTTATGCGGCTCATTGACTCTGAACCAGGGATCTGTCCATCAGGGCCAACCCTGTCATTCTTGATCCCCCCATCGTCACTCACCCGTTTCATCCCCCCTCCGTTCTCCTGTATCATCACATCCCCACTCCCCTGTTTTATCTTCTCCCCGCTCTTTTTCATCATCACACTCCCACTCCCCTGTTTCATCCCCTCTTCGCTCCCAAGTTTTATCCCTTCCCCCTCCATGAGATTAAATCTTAGGGCACAGATAAGAGCCGAATCAAGAGACCTCAAAGCCAGTTTCTTTCTCCTATCGTGAATCCTTGCATTGAATGAGCGGTCCTTCTTTGCCAGACCCAGTTCCCTGAGGAGAGCAATTCCCATTTCCTTTTTCATTATTTCCTTGGGCTTTCTTCTGTTGGTCATCAGATTTTCCGAGTAACATCCCTGGAGGACTGCCATCTCGAAGAGGAGATACTCATGTACCATAAGGTCCAAGGAGGGAGTGTTCAACAGGATGGACCGGGGAATTTCATAGCGTCCCCCCCCCTCTGTTGTTGTGGATGGGATCCCATGGAAGACATTGTCCCTGAGTGAGAATTCAATGACCTCAACCTCCCCGAATCCCCTTGAATCCTCGGATGATCCCAGAAGCTGGAGTCCCTTCCTGATATTTGGTTTCTCCCGTTCAGAAAGCAGTAAACCAATGTGAATCCGTTCCTGGATGCCATACCCCTTTCTCAGGTCGTCTTCGTACTTCCTGTAAAATTCTATCTTGGAAGCTAGCCGGTCCCTGATGCGTTTTGGTGAGATGTTCTGATTCTCGATATGCAGGATCAACAGGTCATATCCATGATTTCCCTTGAGTAGCACATCGAAGACCTGTTCTTTTATGGTGACCCTATCGATATCCTCACCGGTATGCTTTCCAGTTTTCTTTCCATGATTCTTTCCGCCATTCTTTCCGGTACCTTCAGCAAGCTCGATCCCCGGATGCAGGGCACGGAAGGAGAATCCCGTCCTCTCAATGATGTGGAAATCCTGAAACGTACTGGAGAATATCCGCAGAAATAGCAGACGTTTTGTGTCTGCTTCCAATTCCCTGGATATCTTCTGGTGGAACTTAGGCCTGTGATATTCCATCCAATGCCGATATTTTTCCTGAAGATATCTGGCCCCTTTTGGTTTTGCCGATTCCAGAAGGGAAAGATAATCCTCTTGTACCGATGATCCTGATGGACTCACTTTTCCACCCCCATGGAAATCGTATCCTTGTTGCTATCCCTACCAGCATCCCTGGCCATGCCTGTTCGTTTATCTATTCCCCCATCCATAGTGATATTACGATTCTTACCCATATTCAATTTTACCTCTGAATTCATATCACTATTCGTATCCCTATCATTATTCATATCACGATCTATTTCCATATCACTATCCATATCGACATCATTTTCCACAACCATATCCCCATCCCTATCAATAACGACATTATTACCCATGATCATATCATTATTCATATCACGATTGATATCATTATCCACAACCATATCCCCATCTCTATCAGTATCAACATCATTGTCCATAACTATATCACTATCCGTATACGCTTCATTCATGGGAATGTCCACTGTTTGAAGCCCGAGATGGTCTTCCATGACCTCAATGATCTTCATGAGGGATCTCATTCCCGCTCCCCTCACCGGTATCAGGCTGAACTCCCGTCCTTTGAGTTGTATCTCCCATATCGCTTTGTCCACCACATCCACCAGCCTGGCTGAATATCGCTTTCCCCGTGATTCATGTACCTGGAGGAATCCTGTGATATCCCATTCCTCGGCAAGTGTGACCTCGATCTTGTTGATGACCGCTCGATTCCATTTCTTTGTCAGAACACCCCGGAGGATGGATTTCGCCTGTATCCGTTTTCCCTCTTTCGGCAGGGGGATCCTGTACTGCTGTTGTTCAAGGATGACCTTCTCAATAATGCTCCTTACTACACCGGAAGTCCCCTCGATAATGGTAAAGATCCCGTTCACGTCGAAGCGGAATCCCATTTTCTCATGGTCATTCTCTCTTTCATTTTCCCGTTCCCTCCCACCAGTGTGGAATTCCATGATCCTCGGGATCACACCGTAATGGTATTCCATCTCCTCCAGTGTGTCGAAACCGTCATTCCCGCTATATATGATGGTTCGATGAAAATCATCTCTGTACGCACAGCCAATGGAGGTGTGTGTTTCCCGGTGTGCAGTAAAATAGGACAGGATCAGACCGGGACAGTTTTTTGCCAGATCGGTTCGAATGGATATCATCCGGCCGCTTCCCAGCCGAATGAGAACCACCCCCTCTGTTGAATTGATATAGTTCAGAATGGTTCCGGGGATGTCCTCTGTCTTTCGGGCACGGGTAATGAAGTATATGATCGAATCCTGAAGCAGGGCATAGAAAGGAACCTCATTTCCCTTTGACACAAGGAACAGCCTTCCCCACTCCCGCTGGATATCGAATCCATTGTTCCTGAGGGATTGACTGAATTCTGCAGGTTTTCCATGGGACGTGAAGGCAGCCACAAGCTGTGTATTCCCTTTCTTTTTCTCAAGCAATGCCTCATCCAGCAGGTTCCAGAGCTGGTGAACTGTGTTGATCTTCCGTGTGGGTTCGATCCTGAATAGCTCCCTTACCATGTACTACCCTCCCGATCACATTTCATGTTGTCCAAATCGAGCGTTTTCCATTGTGGATACAGTTTATCCAAACGATGCTTTTCCCCTCTATTTCCTTTTTTCCACCTGGTTCCTCCAGATGGTATCTTTTTTTCCCCCCCTCACTGTTTTCCAGGGATTGAGTTTTCTTCCATTTCACTCCACTCACTTCCCGGAATTAGGCCCTCTTCCATCCTCCTATCTCCGGTTCTGTGGATTGGGTCTTCTTCCACCCTCTCCCCCTCAATATGGTGAAACCAACAGACCAGGGCATATTAAACCCTTCGAATGGGTTCCATCCGGCCTTACTGAATCCCCCTCCCCCGGTCACTTCTTCCCCCCCCTTCACAAGGTGACATAAATGAACAACCTCGCCGACCTCCAGTTTTCGGGAACTCAGACCAAATTCCGAAATGAACTCTCCGGGACGGTATGCGGCTGCTCTGGCCACGATTTCCGCACGGACCCCTGATTCCAGAAGGCACCCAACAGTTCCTCCGAAGCTGTCGAGAGAAGGCAAACCGCTCATACCCTGCATTTTTTCCTCCCGGGTGTGGGGTGCATGGTCCGTTGCAAGGAAATCGATCCTCCCCTCTTTGAAGGCTTCAAGGAGTGTCATTCGGTCCTCATGTCCACGAATGGGTGGATTTACCTGGAAGAAGCTATCGGGAACCCGTTCGGAAGGCCTGTTGCTCATTCCCCCGCTCTCTCTTTTCGATTCATCATCGGAATGACTATTTCCTTCTCCATCATCATTGAGAGGTCTAAGACAATCAGGAAATTCGATACCATTTCCGTTATCCTCAAGAAGAAGATGATGGGGTGTCGCCTCCACTGTTACGCTCACGCCGGACTTTCTTCTTTTCCTTTCGATGAGGTCCAGTGAACCTTTGGTGGAAATATGGCAGAGCTTTCCCTTGATCCCATTTTCCTCGATGAGCTCAAACGCAAGTTCCACTGCTCTGATCTCTGCCTCGGGTGGCCTTCTGTCCCTGTGACTTTTATCATTCTCATGCTCTCCGAGAACCTCGGGATCCTCACAATGAAAGCTTACATTCAATCCTTCATATTTCTCCAGGGTTATTCTTAGTTCCTTCTCATTCCCGAAGCAAAGCTCTCCCACACTTTTCGCCATGAATACTTTGTAGGGGACATTCATGGAAAGAGGTTCCGTGCCCGGTCCGATCCCTGCATAGGGGAGAACTTCCATTCCCGAAAACCGGGAAAGGCGTACTTTTTTGTCATACCTCTGATCATCCACCGCAGGCTCCGGAGTATTGGGCATGTCAGCGAAGGCTGTGACCCCTCCTGCAAGGGCTGCCTTTGCAGCAGAAATGTAGTTCTCCTTGTAGGTCCACTGCTGGGAGCTGTCCTCCCGTGCATGAACATGAAGATCTACGAATCCCGGGAAGAGGTAGCCGTTCTCAAGGATCACATCAGGCTCTTTACCAATCCGCTCATCATCGACTCCGGTGATCATCCCCTTTCCCTTTGAGAAGGAGATCGTTCCCTGACGTACCCCGTCGGGATAGACGATATTACCCTGGATGGTGATCTCCTTTTTTCCCAGGAAGAGCTCCTTGAAAACCGGTTTCATTCCAGGAACCCTCCTTTGTCCATCTCTTGCATCTGCGCCCGGGAAAATACCGTCCCCCGAACACAGGTCCGGTATCCGTTCACCTCACATGCACCGCACAGTCCCACACCGCAGAGTGTTTCTCTCTCCACCGATGCAAAGCTGTCACAATCGGGAACGTACCTGGATCCAAGCTTCATCCCCTGCTTCATGAGGATCTCCGGACCAATGGTGAATAATACGGTATCGTCCGGCACTCCATCCCGCTCCAGATAAAACTCCAGGCTTTTTAGCACCTCACCCGGTTCATCCCGGTCGATCCCTACAACGAACCGTCCGAGTTTTCTGAACTCCTTTTCGAACAGAACCTGCTTTTCGTTGACACATCCCTGGAAAATCTTTACCTCTTTTCCCAGCTCGTTAGCCTGCTCGGCCAGTCTCAGGGCAACCCCGCTTCCCGTACCCCCGGAGAGTATGATCACGTTATTCCAGGCATCGGGCTCGAACCCTCTTCCATAGGGCCCTCTGACCATGATGCTGTCCCCTGGCTCCAGAGAAAAGAGTTCCGATGTGAAGATACCCCGCTTCCGGATGGCAATGGTAAGCGGATCGGTCTGCGCTGGGGAGAACGGTTTCTCGCCTTTTCCCGGAAGCCAGAGGAACACGAACTGTCCCGGCATGAAATCCAGGGATCCGTCAAGCACGAACACCCGGAGATCGTTGTCCATCTCCCGGATCTCCCTGATCCGGTATCTTTCGTATTCCATGAATCGTTTGCTCTTGAGTTTTCTGGCTGCTGTGTTGGATCCCCCCCTCAGATCGATTTCCAGTTGCCGGAAATATGTTCCGATCTCAGTGAGATCGAGTCCGGCAAGGGCACTTCCCACACCAAAGAGATCAGCGTTATCGTATTCGAGAACATCGGCAACCGAGGCGATCCCGCCCATGCCGATCACCGGTACTCCCGGTCCCACGACCTCCCTGATCCGCTTCACACATGCGGATCCGATCTCCCTGATCCATCGTCCGGATTTCCCTCCGGTGACATGGGTGAGGACCGGTTCCCCGGTCACCGGGTCGCGGAATTCAATGGGTCCCACCGTATTGATGGCAGTGATCCCGGTGGCTCCGGCTTTTATTGCCGCTTTCGCAATCACGCCAATGTCCTGAACATTGGGAGTGAGTTTCACGAAGATGGGAATGGTACCGAGGGAGTTCTTCCAGCGGTTCCCGGATCGTTCAATTCTTTCCCCCCCTCCCATTCCTTCTCTCCCTCCCTCCAGGGAAGCCTCCACTGCCGCTTTGGTGAATGAAAAAGTAGTGTCGGGATGAGAACCGATACTTGCCCCGTACCCTGGTTTGGAATGGGGGCAGGACAGATTGAGCTCGAAACCATCAGCTACATCTGCGAGATAACGGACAAGCTCCCTGAACTCGTCTTCTGTTTTCCCGAAGATTGACACAAGGAGGAACCTGTTATTCAGGATTCCATCCTCATCAAGCCGGTTTCGGAGAGAGCGGAGCTCCTCCTTCATAGCCACCATTCCCGGACTTCTGAGGCCCACGGCATTTACGAAGTTCAGGGGTGAGTCCTCGGCAAGGATTGGTTCCCGGTACCCGGCTTCAGGTTCAACACCCACACTCTTGGTCGTGATGATCCCAACCTCGGGAATTTCCCGTGCTACACGCTCGATGATCGATGGTTTCGTGGTAAGGATCCCGGAGGGGATCACAAAACGACCCGAGAGCTCTCTTCCGAGGAAAATGATCATTGACCGAAGGAAGGGGCGGGGATATTTAATGATTTCTTTTGGTGGTGATTATTTGTCGGGCGGCTCCTGTTTTTATACCTTCAGTTACTCCTCATCCACCATCTTCTGGATAAGCACTGCCAGCTCCTTCACGATCCGCTCATTCACCCGTTTTCCCTTCTCCGGAGTTGCCACGGTAGGATCTCCCCAGATACCGGTGGGGAAGTATTTTTCTGCATCCGGCACTATTCGATAGGGGGGCATCTCCAGTTTGGTGGGAATACCTTTACCTTTCACGAGATCGGGTCTGATGGCAAGCACTCGGGAGGTTTCCAGTTCTCCACCATGACCGTCATCAGCCGGGAATTCCTTTCCTAGCTGTTCGTAGGCGATATCATAGTCCGAGAGCACCATGATCCTGAGGTTCCGGTAACCATCCATCTCCATGAGCTTGTGCCCCGCCAATCTGAGGGCCATCATATGAGATCTTCCCGCATGTCCGGACAGGACGATGATATTTCTGAGGCCGATGTCAGCCATTCCTTTGATGATCTCAAATGCCAGAGCCCGCAGTGTATCGAATGACAGGCTCAATGATCCCGGAAAATTTCGTGTTGACTGGATCATCCCGTATCCGATTGTAGGGGCGACCAGGATTGTCACCTTGCCTTCCAGCATTCTGACCGTTTCCTCGGCAATGTGAATTGGCTGAAGTATGTCTGTTGACAGGGGAAGGTGATCACCGTGCTCCTCAAGGGCTCCGACGGGAATGATCACTGCGGTCCTTTCATTTCTAATCTCATCGAATTCCCTGGAGGTTAACTCTTCCATTAAAACCATGATATGACCCCGAATTTCAAACTAGTATATCTGAACGTGAAACAGTATTTCCTGGTGATTTCCAATATCGTATTCCATTATGTTCCGGACTGGTATGGGAAAGGGATACCAGACCATTTCAAATCTGCAGTTTCCCTTTCTCGATTATCAATTCATCGTCAGCATGCACCGTGGGATATCTCACGATCCCTTCGGTCAGCACACCTGCATGTATCTTTCCACCCATTGAGAAATTTCCCCCGAATCCGATATGGATGGTTCCCAGGGTCTTCTCATCCTCAAGGATATTCCCGATGATCCTGGACTTCGGATTCAGACCTATTCCGAATTTCGCCACATTGTAGGCCACTTTCGGGTCCTTCATCTTCTTCGAGGTTTCCAGGAGCAGCGTTTCGATCTGCTTATGTTCCTTTCCGCTGAACTTTTCTGCAATTCCGTTCTCTATGGTAACGGTGATCGGATGCTTGAGTAGGTCGGTGAATGAACCATCCACCACGAGCTTGCCAAAAGTACTTCCCTCCACCGGAGCAATGATGATCTCGCCAGCGGGAAGATTCGTGAAGCTTCCTTTCTTCCTGCAGATCCCGGTATCCTCCAGAACCCATTTCCGCTTTTCAATGCTCAATTCCAGATTTGTTCCCTCTTCCGAGGTGATGTACATCTTCTTTTTGTTTTTTAGATGACCGTACACTTTATTGATATGTTTCTGTATCTCCTTGAAATCTGCGGTCATTCCCCCGGAGGACATCATTCCGTTGGTTATGCCGGGCATGGTTGCGATCCGTGCACCGGACTTCGTTGCCATCCTTCTGGCCTTGGTGTGGGTCAGGGAATTCGTTGTGGGTGCAAAGATCACGTCTGCTGATTTCATTAGATCCCGGACGAGCTTGATCGGTTCGGCACCGTGCTGCCCTGTGGGGGGCATGACAACCAGGAGAACCTTTGGTGTGATCTCTTTCGCTGCTTCGTATAAGGCCTCGCCTATCTTCTTTTTATCCTCATCCGTAATTATCAGGACCGACTCCCTGGATTTTACACCCATGCAAATTGTAACTGCTGTTTTAGCACCATCGATCAAGGGCAATCATTCACCTCTCTCTGGGCAGTTGAATGTTTGAAGTCTTTTAAATAGTTTGCTCCTTCTTTCCGGTTCCCCCCAGCAGCTCCACTCCAATTTTTCATCACTTTCCACTCCCCCCACCCCACCTCCCTCTATCAACGCCCGCAGTGTCGTTTCACTCCACTCCCCTCATCGAGTGCCTTGCACTCAACCGGAGCTCAGACAAGTCCTCACTCCCCCCCCCCCCCCCACAACACCATCAACAGTTACTGTATGAATTACAAAACGGCCCC